>ONXY01000297.1 GCA_900321945.1 uncultured Eubacteriales bacterium
GATGTCGTCGCCGCGGGAGACGTGATCGTAAGGATCGACACCAGGCAGGTGGATTCCGCGAAGAATTCCATGGATTCCGCAAGTGTGAACCTGAAGCACGCCCGGGAAGAGCTCGCCCGCCAGCAGATCGTGTACAGCGGCGGCGGCCTTTCGGACCAGCAGTTCGCGCAGTACCAGAACAGCGTGGAAAGCGCGGAGATCCAGTACAGGCAGGCAGAGCTGAGCTACAAAACGCAGCTCGAGAACGCGGTGATCAAGGCCCCCATCACCGGCGTGGTGGAGCTCTTAAGCGTGGAACTGCACGACACTGTTTCCTCCAACACGCAGATCTGCCAGATCTCCGGCGAGGGGAACCGCATCATCAGCTTTTCCACCACGGAGCGGATCCGGGACTACATGAAGGTCGGGGATCAGATCGAAGCGCAGAAGGACGGGAAGATCTTTGACGGGATCGTGGACGAGATCAGCACCATGGCGGAGACGTCCACCGGGCTTTACAAGGTGAAGGCCCGTCTCACGGAGAATGCCGACCTGCCGACCGGTTCCCGCGTGAAGCTGGTCATTACCTCACAAAAAGCGGACAACGTCATGACCATTCCGGTTGACGCGGTCTTTTATGAGAATTCCGAGCCCTATGTCTATATACTGGAAGACGGCGAAGGGCATCAGGTGAAGCGCGTTGATATCGAGGCCGGCATTTTCGATGATAAGCGGATCGAAGTGAAGAAGGGCCTTAAGGGACAGGAAGATGTCGTCAAGAGCTGGAGCTCTGAGCTGTATGACGGCGCGAAGGTCCGGCTGCCCGGCGAGTCCTCCGGCGGGCGCGGCCAGGGCGGCGGCCAGAGCGGCAGAGGCGGCCAGGGCGGTCCCGGGCAAGGCGGGGGCAATCCCGGCCAGGGCGGCGGCCAAAGCAGCGGGGGCAATCCCGGCCAGGGCGGCAGACCGCAGTAAGGGGGCCGCTGTATGAAGACGATCACAAGCTTTGTACTCCGGCGGCCGGTCACGGTCCTGATGGGGATATTATGCCTCATCGTGTTCGGTTATCAGTCTGTCATGAACGCCCGGCTGGAGCTCAGCCCCGAGATGGAAACGCCCATGCTGATGATCTCCACCAGCTATTCCGGCGCGAGCCCCGAAGACATGGACGAACTGGTGACCCGCGTCATCGAAGACCGCATCGGTTCCCTGTCCGGCGTTAAGACCATCAGTTCCACCTCGTCCGAGGGCCGCTCCATGGTGCGGCTTCAGTTCGAGTACGGCACGGATACGGACGACGCCTACGACGACGTGAAGAAACGGATCAGCGGCATCTCCAACCGCCTTCCGGACGGAGCGGGAGAGCCGACCATCATGCAGATGGACATGAACGCCCAGCCGGACATCACGCTGACCGTGGACAATCCGACGAAAAGCGACCTCTACACCTATGTGAACGACGACATCGTTCCGGAATTCGAAAAGATGGCGGACGCTTCCGAGGTGACAGTCCGCGGCGGCTCCAGCAAGTATATCAAGATCGAGCTGATCGAGGAGAAGGTGGAGCAGTACGGCTTCACCATGCAGTCCATCGCCCAGGATATCTCGAATTCAAGCCTTTCTTATCCGTCGGGCGAGACCTATGTGGGAAGCCTCGAGATGTCGCTCTCCACGCGCATGAAATACGACACATTGGAGCGGCTGAAGGACATCCCGCTCACTACGAAGGACGGCAGCACCGTCTATCTGCAGGACGTGGCGGAAATCTACGTAAACCAGCCGACTGCGAATTCCGTGGCCCGTTACAACGGGAACCCGACGGTCTCCATGTCCATCACGAAGCAGCAGAGCGCCACGGCGGTGGAGCTGTCCAAGGAAGCGAAGGAAGTCATCGCGTCCCTCAAAAAGCTGGATCCGGACCTTAATATCCGCGTGGTCCGCGATTCAGCGGAGCAGATCACAGACTCCCTGACCTCGGTGCTGCACACCCTCGTCCTTGCCGTGCTGATCTCCATGGTCATCATCTGGCTGTTCTTCGGGGATCTGAAAGCGTCCCTGATCGTCGGCTCCAGCATCCCGTTTTCCATTATGACCGCGCTCATTCTGATGACGCGCATGGGATACTCTCTGAACGTGGTCACATTGTCCGCGCTGACCCTCGGCGTCGGCATGATGGTGGACAATTCCATCGTTGTGCTGGAGAGCTGCTTCAGGGCCGCGGAGAAGCGAAGCGGCGGCTTCCTGGAGTACCGGCAGAACGCCATGTCGGGCACGAACCAGGTGTCCCTGTCCGTCATGGGCTCCACGCTGACGACCTGCGTCGTCTTCCTGCCGCTCGCCATGATCGCCGGAATGGCGGGACAGATGTTCAAGCCCCTGGGTTTCACGATCGTGTTCTGCATGCTGGCGTCGCTTCTGTCGTCCATTTCCATCGTACCGCTCTGTTTCATGCTCTATAAACCGGTGGAGAAGAAAAAAGCACCCTTCTCCGCGCCGGTCCGGGCCATGCAGAAGTCTTACCGCGGCTGGATGAAAGCGGTCCTTCCCCACAAGTGGATCGTTATGGGCATCTCTGTCGCCCTTCTCATCGTCGCAGTCCGTCTGGGCATGAGCTTAGGGACTGAGCTTATGGCGTCGGACGACCAGGGCGAGATCCGGATCTCCATCACCACCCGCCCGGGACTTCGGACCGAGGAGACCGACAAGATCGC
>ONXY01000171.1 GCA_900321945.1 uncultured Eubacteriales bacterium
GAAGATGATGTAGGCGTAGCAGCCTTCCTGCGCCAGCTCCGCCGCGGACACGGCGTCGCGGGTCAGCAGCTCGTTGGTGAAGCGGACGCCCTGCTGATTCACCAGGATCGCGCCGTCGCCGCGGACGGACTCAGTAATCAGCATGGAGGAAGACTGTTCCACGGTGGGATGCAGCTGGATCTGCTCGATGTCCACCAGATCCGCGCCGAGGGCCTGGGCCATCACGATGCCGTCGCCCGTCGCGCCGGGAGCGTTGGTGGTCACGGTGCCCTGCAGGTCGGGCCGGTAGGACGCGATCATCTCCATGTTGGCGCCGAAGCCGCCGCAGGTCAGGATCACAGCCTTGCAGTTGAAGACGTATTTCTTGTCCGCGCCTTCCGCCTTCACGCCGCAGATCTTTCCTTCCGCGTCGGTCAGGAGCTCGGTGGCGGTCGTGTTCAGCATGACGTCCACGCCCAGCTCGGCCAGCTTGAGGGAGAACTTGCTTACCAGATAGTCGCCCACGCCGGAGCCGTCCTCAGGCGCGTGAATACGGTTCACGGAAGCGCCGCCGGAGAAGGAGATTTTCGGCAGATCCGCGCCGATGGAATCAAGCCAGTCGATGGCGTCGGAGGAGCAGTTGGCCAGCATGGCCACCAGACTGGGGTCGTTCAGCGCGTGACCGCCCTTCATGGTGTCCGCGGCGAACAGCGCCTTGCTGTCCTCGATGCCCTGCTCCTTCTGATAGTGGGTCTCCGCGGCGTTCATGCCGCCGGTGGCCTTGGTGGTGTTGCCGCCCACATAGGGCATCTTCTCCAGCAGAACAAAGTTCTTTCCGGCCTGGTGCGCCATGATGGCGGCGGTCATGCCGGCTCCGCCGGCGCCTATAATGACGATGTCGGTGTCGATGGTTTCCTCGGGCTTGGCGGTTTCCTCGCCGCCCTTGTCCTTACGGTTCGCGTCCAGCACGGCGATGTCCGCGCCGGCAGCCGTCAGGGCTTCCGTGGCGGCCGCGATGATCGCGTTGCTGGTCACGGTGGCGCCGCTCAGGCCGTCCACGTTCGGGGTCTGCGCCTGCTGAATGGCCTCCGCCATCATTGCTGCCGCGGTGCCGCCCAGCGCCGGGGTTTCCCCGCTGGCGTCGATCAGCACGGTGACGATTTCGGTTTCGCTGACCGTGATGGCGACTTTGACGGTGCTCAGCAGGCCCTGGGCCTCCGCCTCATAGGTTCCGGGTGTGAACAGCGTATCCGCCGGAGCGGTTTCCGCGAAAGCGGACGCTCCGAAGAACAGCGTCAGGGACAGAAGGATACAGAACAGTTTTCTCATGGGCAGCCTCCTCTTTTCTTTTTCCGGGGAACCTGGTCGTCTTGTTGTCTTACCTGGAAAATATTGTATCATATTTTCCATTTCATCGCAACGTTTTTTCTTATCAGGCTGTCAGCCGTCTTTTCATGCCCTTTTTCCCCGTCTGATAACCAGAGAGAAAATAAGCGGCACCGGTTAACAAACCGCCTTTTTTTATGTATAATCCGATTGTAAAACCGGGATGCCGGACTTTGGAAATGGGAGTGCGTAATGATGCGGCGGGTCAGATGGTTCTTCATAAGGGCGTATATTGCTGTAAGCAGCCGGATTCTGAACAGGGTGGACGCGAGGATCGACCTGCGCATCTGCGGAAGAAGCCTGGTGAAATACGTTCCCAGCAAATTCCGCGACGACGCAAACGGTATCGGTGGGACCGGGTCACAGTCTACCCGTTATATAATCCTGAATCGTATTTTTTCGCATGTCAGCCTCACTCCTTCCGATTCATTTCTGGATGTCGGATGCGGAAAAGGGCGGGTGCTGGCGTTTCTGATCCGGAAAAAGGCTTCCTGCCGGATCAGTGGTATTGAAGTGAATGAGGAGGTCGGCCGGATTGCCGCAGGGTGGGCCGAACGGTATGATCAGGTACACGTTTTCATCGGCGACGCCCTCGAATTTGATTACAATCCATATACAGTTCTGATGCTGGCGCGTCCGTTTCTTCCGAAAACTTTTCTTGTTTTCCTTGAGCAGTTTGAAAAGACGCTGAAACACCCGATTACGCTGATTTACTGGGTTGATCAGCAAAGCGGGTATCTTCTTAACGGCCGGCCCGGATGGAAACTGCTGACCCGTGAGAAAATCACCAGAATTCACGGTCTCTGGGCCGTACCTTCTCCTCAATGGTATTCGATCTGGCATTACGACCCGTCGGAGCGCGCTGAAAGCACGAACGAAGCCTCCCGAAAAGAGGAAGAGTAAATTCCGTCAGGAGGTGATCCATCGTGAACCGTATTTTGAAATTGATTCTCCTTCCCGTCTGCGCGGCGCTGCCCGCGGCCGCGGCGGACGACGGAAAGCTGAACGCTCAGGGAAAGGCCTACGGGGATCTGATCCGGGAATACAGGAAGCGCAGGAATCTGTCCCAGAAGGAGCTCGGGGAAATCCTCCATGTGACCAAAAACGCGGTCGGTGCATGGGAATCCGGCCGCAGTCATCCGGATCTGGCCGATATTCCCACTCTGTGCAGAGAGCTGGAAATGCCGATCGAGGTTTTTTTCGGTATGCCCGAGTCTCCCGTGCCGGATCAGGTTACGGAAAAATACAGCCGCCTCAACGAATACAACCGGACCATCGTGATGAGGCAGATGGAAACCCTGTACGATCTCCAGGAGCAGTCCTGAAAGGGGAAAACGTATGCGTAATGCCCGAACTTCCCGCTGGATCCGCCACAGTCATTTTTTCGGCCCGGATGAATATGAATGTTCCGCCTGCGGAAAGCGGTTTCCCGAGGCGCGTCCGGTGTGTCCCGCCTGCGGAAGCCGGATGGACGGAACAGAGAAAAAAGACGACTGGTTTGACGAACTGGCTGAGATGGATATGATCCTTGACGACGACTGATCCGCGGAAGAGAGGTGAAACGGCATGCATCTGAAAAGCGGTTTTGACCGCACCATGCTGCGCGCCGTCTTTACCCTGGCCTGGCCGACCATGCTGGAACAGCTGACCCAGACCGCCGTGCAGTATATCGATACGGCCATGGTCGGATCTCTCGGCACGAAAGCGACCGCCGCCGTAGGCGCCACCGGAACCGTCAACTGGCTGCTCGGAAGCATCGTCTCCGCGGTGGGCACCGGCTTTCTCGCCTTTATCGCCCGCCAGTTCGGCGCGGGCAGGCCGGACCGGGCCCGGCAGGCCGCCGCGCAGGCCTGCACGGTCACGCTGGCGCTCGGCGCGCTGCTGACCGCGGCGACGCTTCTTTCCGCCCGGCATGTGCCGGTGTGGATGCAGGCGGCTCCGGAAATTCGGGATTCCGCCGCCCGGTATTTCATGATTCTCTGCCTTCCCATGCTGTTCCGCACGGCGTCCATTCTTCTGGGCATGGTGCTCCGCTCCGCCGGGGATTCCCGCACGCCCATGCGGATCGGCGTCGTGGTCAACGGAATCAACGTGGCGCTGAATTTCCTGCTGATTTTTCCGGCCCGCTCCGCCTCCCTGTTCGGAATGGAAATTCGTATTCCCGGCGCCGGGCTCGGCGTGGAGGGCGCCGCCTGGGCCAGCGCCGCCGCTTTCGTCTACGGCGGAGCCGCGATGGCCGCCGCGCTGTGGAACCACCCAGCGGTCTCGCCGAAGGGCCGCTCCTTCCGGCCGGATCACGAAGTGCTCCGTTCCTGTTTCCGGGTAGCCCTCCCGAACCTGGGCCAGCGGGTGACGACCGCCTTCGGCTATGTGGTGTTCGCGTCCATGATCAACGGCCTCGGCGGAATATCCACCGCTGCCCACACGATCGCGAACACGGTGGAAAGCCTTTTCTATATCCCGGGTTACGGAATGCAGACCTCCGCGGCCACGCTGAGCGGGAACGCCTACGGCGCGAAGGATCACGGCCGTCTGAAGCGGCTCGGCAGCACTGTTCTGCTCCTGGAAACCTGCCTGATGATCGCTTCCGGGAGTCTGCTGTTTCTTTTCGCGGAGCCCCTGGTCCGCCTTTTCAGCCGCGATGAAAGCGTCGTCCGTCTGGGGAGCACCGTGCTCCGCATGGTTGCGGTTTCGGAACCCTTCTACGGAATTCCGATCGTGGTGGAGGGGCTGATGCAGGGCGTGGGAAAAACCGTCGCGCCGTTTGTGTACAACGCGGTAGGAATGTGGACCGTCCGCATCGCCGGAACCTTCGTCTGCACGCGCTTCCTGGGACTCGGTCTCGTGGCCGCCTGGGGCTGCATGATCGGCCACAATCTTCTGCTGTTCGTATTCTTCATCTTTCACTATCTGTCCGGCCGCTGGGATCCTTTCCCCGCGGATTCCCGTCCGTCGGTGGCCGGGAAAGCGTGACGGACAGTCCGTTCTTTCCTGCAGAGGTGCTGATGCAATGTATGATTTCTCCGGAAAAACCGCCGTCGTGACCGGCGGCGCGCGCGGAATCGGAAAGGCCGTCGCCGAAGCCTTCACGCGTGAAGGCGCCAGCGTCCGTATTATCGACAAGCAGCCCGGAGTCTGGTTTACGGGCGACGTCGCGGACAGGGATACACTGGAGCGTTTCGCCGCCTCCGTCGCTGAAAAAAGCGGGCGCGTCGATTTTCTCGTCAACAACGCCCTGCCTCTGATGAAGGGA
>ONXY01000541.1 GCA_900321945.1 uncultured Eubacteriales bacterium
GATGTGCGCGGAGATCTTCTTCACATAGCCGTCGTTCTGCAGGAAGGACCGGCTGACGTTCAGAGGCAGATCGGGGCAGTCGATGACGCCCTTCAGGAGCATCAGGAACTCGGGGATGACTTCCTTGATGTTATCCGCCACGAAAACCTGGCCGGCGAAGAGCTTGATCTGCCCCTCATGGGTGCCGAAATCGTTCTTCAGCTTCGGGAAGTACAGGATGCCCTTGAGGTTGAAGGGATAATCCACGTTCAGATGGATCCAGAACAGGGGATCCTCGAAATCCATGAAGACCCGGTGATAGAACTCCTTATACTCCTCATCTTTGCAGTCCGCCGGCTTACGGAGCCAGAGCGGATTGTCGTCGTTGATTTTTTCCGGCTTCGGCACTTCCAGAATCTTTTCGGTTTTCGGCGTGCCGTCCTCGTTCTTCTCATCGCCCACAGGCACTTCCCGCTCCACTGGCTTCGCGTTCGCGTCCTCGAGATAAATCGGATACGCCATGAAGCCGCAGTACCGCTTCAGCACCTCCCGGACCCGGTACAGGTCCAGGAACTCCTTTTCCTCTTCTGAGATGTGCAGAATGATGTCCGTGCCGTGAGAGGCGCGGCAGCCCTCCGAGATCTCGTAGCTCATGCCGTCTTCGGAGATCCAGTGCACCGGCTCGGCGCCCTCCTCACAGGAAAGGGTTTCGATCTCCACCTTCCCGGCGGCCATGAACACGGAATAGAACCCCAGGCCGAAATGCCCGATGATGTCGTTCTTTCCGGCCTCTCCCTTGTCGTTCTCAAATTTTTTCAGGAACTCCGAGGCGCCGGAGAAGGCGACCTGGTTGATATACTTTTTCACTTCCTCCGCGGTCATGCCGATGCCCGTGTCGGAGATCCGGATCGTTTTCGCCTCCTTATCCACCGTCACCAGGACCTTCATCTCCTCCTCCGTATCCGGATGAAGCATGCGGAACTTGGTGATGGCATCGCAGGCGTTGGACGCCGTTTCCCGGAGAAAAATATCCTTGTCCGAATAAAGCCAGCGTTTGATCACCGGCATCATGTTCTGCGCGTCGATGGAGACGCTGCCGTTTTCCTTCTGAACAGCCATTTGAAAAACCTCCTTGAACCCGCGCTTCCGGCGGGATAAAACTGTTTCCGGAAGGTATTGTAGCACCGGGAAAAGGGATTTGCAAGAGAAAATTAGCACTCAACAAAAAAGAGTGCTAACAACCGCAAAAACGGAAGGAAGAAGGGAGTGCGTGTCGAAAAAGAAAATATGGAAGGATATGGCGGACGGAGGAAAGACATGATGACGGAAAGAACGCTGCGGGTGCTGGAATTCACCCGGGTGAGGGAAATGCTGGCGGAGGGGGCTCTGACGGCTCCGGGAGCGGAGAAGTGCCGGGCCCTGGTTCCCTTTGACACGCTTTTCGATATCGACCAGGCGCAGCGGGAGACCGAGGAGGCGGCGGTCATTCTGCAGTACGTGGGCGGACATCCGCTGACGGATTTCCCGGACGCGCGGCAGGCCCTGCTGGTGTGCGAGAAAGGCGGAACCCTCAGTCCCCGGATGCTGCTGGACGTGGCGGGACTGCTGCGGGCCAGCCGGGCCGCGAGGGACGCGCTGATCACCGAGAGGGAGAACACGCCGCTGCTGCGGGGCCGGGCGGAGACGCTGACCGAGGCCCGGAACGTGGAGCGCGACATCACCGACGCCATCCTCAGCGAGGACGAGATCGCCGACCGGGCGTCCTCAGAACTGATGAACATCCGCAGGCATCTCCGGGGCGCCCAGGAGCGGATCAAGGAAAAGCTCAACCAGATGATCCGTTCCGGGACGATGCAGAAGTATCTGCAGGAAAGCATCATCACCGTGCGGAACGACCGGTACGTGCTGCCGGTGCGGGCGGAATACAGATCCCAGGTGCCCGGGCTGGTGCACGACCAGAGCTCGTCGGGAGCCACGCTGTTTATCGAGCCCATGGCGGCGGTGGAGATGGGCAACGAGATCCGGGAGTGGGAAATCAAGGAAGCCCGGGAGATCGAGCGGATTCTCGCGTCGCTGAGCGCGGAGGTGGCGCCGTGGGCGGAGGCGCTCCGGGCGAACGCGGAAACGCTGGCGGATCTGGATTTCATCTTCGCGAAAGGACTGCTGAGCCGGAGGCTCCGGTGCGTGGCGCCGAAAATGAACGAGCGGGGATTCCTGCACATCGTGCGGGGAAGGCACCCCCTGATTGACCCGGAGAAGGTGGTGCCTTCGGACATCTTCCTGGGTTACGACCCTTCGGACAGGGGATTCAACACCCTGGTGATCACCGGCCCCAACACCGGCGGCAAGACCGTGACGCTGAAGACGCTGGGACTGCTGACCCTGATGGCCCAGGCCGGGCTGCAGGTTCCGGCGGAGCTGGGGACAGAGCTCGCGGTGTTCGAACAGGTCTGGGCGGACATCGGGGACGAGCAGTCCATTGAGCAGAGCCTGAGCACGTTCAGCGGACACATGACGAATATCGTGACCATCATGCGGGAGGTGACGCCCAGGGATCTGGTTCTTTTCGACGAGCTGGGGGCCGGAACGGATCCGACGGAGGGCGCGGCGCTGGCGCAGAGCATTCTGACCCGGCTTCTGCATATCCGGGTGAGAACCGTGGCAACAACCCACTACAGCGAGCTGAAGGTGTTCGCCCTCACCACGGAAGGGGTGGAGAACGCCAGCGTGGAGTTCGACGTGGAGACCCTGCGGCCTACGTACCGGCTGAGCATCGGCGTGCCGGGAAAAAGCAACGCGTTTGAAATCAGCCGGAGACTGGGGCTTCCGGAGAATCTGATCGAGAACGCGAAAAAACTGCTGAGCAGCGACGAGGTGCGCTTTGAGGACGTGATCGCCAACGCCGAATACCACAGGCAGATCGCGGAACGGGAGCGGGAACTGGC
>ONXY01000043.1 GCA_900321945.1 uncultured Eubacteriales bacterium
ACGTGCGGCGGCTTTACGGACGCGGGTCCCCATACCTACTCGCCCTCGGTTTCCTTTACCGCGGGGAACGGGGACAACTATCACGTGACCGTCAGCGGGAAGGATTTCACCATCAGCAAGGTTGAACTGACAATCAATCTGGGCGGCGGAGAGTATACCTACGACGGGGAGTTCCACGGGGCGGATCCGAGAGTGTACTGCGACAGCTACGGATGGGAAGGCTGGGAGGCGGTAAAGAGCGGCTCCAAAGAGTGGACCCTGCGCGGGAACGCGGAAACGGCGATCGTTCTGACCTTCACGGGGGGCTTACAGTGGAACGACGCCGGGGATTATACCCTGAGCTGCACGCCGGCCGTCAGTTCCGGAAACGGCGGGAATTTCGACATCCAGATAACCGGCGAGTCCGTAAAGATCAACAAGTCGAAAATCACGGTGACCACTCATACCGAAACTTATGAATACGACGGCTATCCTCTGCCGAAAGACACAGACCAGCCTGTAATCAGCGGCGGTTACCTGGGCGCGGACGTTTACGCCTCCGTCGTTTACGAACAGATTCAGGACGTCGGAACCGTCGACAACGCCTGTGAGATGCACTGGGGGACCGAGGAAAAGGACAATTACGACGTGACCTACGCGCTCGGCAAACTGACGGTCACGCCCCGCGAACTGACGATATCCAGCCCGGACGCGGAGAAAACCTACGACGGAAACCCGCTGACCGCGGGTCCCGCGAACATCTCCGGCCTTGCGCCCGCGGACGAGGGCAGAGTGACGGCCGAGGCGACCGGGTCCATCACGAACGCGGGCACGGCGAAGAACAGCATCAAGATCAACTGGGGCAGCGTAAAGAGCGGCAACTACAGCGTGACGAAGGAAGAAGGCACGCTGAAGGTGAACAAGCGCAAGCTGATCATTACCTCCGGGAGTGCCGAAAAGGTATGGGACGGAGACCCCCTGACCTGCAGCACATATGAAATAAGCGGGGACAGACTGGCCAGCGGAGAAGACATCACCGTGAATTTCACGGGCAGTCTCACGGGCAGCGCGACGGATTACCAGGAAAGCGACAACACCTTTACGGTCACCTTCAACCCGGGGGATGAAGGGAATTACGACCTCGAACTCAGGTACGGGAAGCTGACGGTATATCCGCCCGCCCCGGTGACGGACGGCGGATTCTGACCGCGCGCCCGGAGGAACGGCCATGAAAGAAATCCGTAAGATACTGATCCCCATAGCGGCCGCCCTGGCCGTGACGGCGGCGATCGCGGCGGGCACGCTGCACCGCCTGGACCGGTGGGTGCAGGACTGGCTGTACCAGCAGCGGGGAACGCCTTCCGGGGAGATCGTGATCATCGGGATCGACGAGGAAACGCTGTCCGAGCTGGGACCCTACGGCCCGACCTACCGGACCGTGGCGGCCTACGCGCTGGAAAAACTGGCCTCGGATCCGGAGAAGCTTCCCGCCGCCGTGGCCATCGACGTGCTGTACGAGGGAGAAAGCGGGACCGCGGGGGACGCGAAGCTGGCCGAGGCCGCGGCAAAGCTGGGGAACGTGGTCACCGCCTCCATGGCCGAATACGGCGAGGTCATCACCTGGGAAAACAGCCACGCGGTGGAGCGCAACGCCGCCGCGGTGGTGAACTACGTGGAGCCCTACGAGGCGCTGCGCGCGGTGACGACGCAGGGACACATCAACGCCATGGCGGACCGGGACGGCATCCTGCGCCACGCCCTGCTCTACGTAAAGAAGCCGGACGGGGAGACCGTTCTTTCCATGGCGGCGCAGACGGCGAAAATCGGTCTCGCCTCAAAGGGGAAGGAGCTCAGGCTGCCCTCCGTCAATGCGGGCGGCCACTTCTACGTATCCTTCACCGGGAAGCCCGGAGATTTTTACGACGGGTTTTCCGTCTACCGGCTGATCACGGGGCAGATTCCCGCCGAAGCCTGGGCGGGGAAGATCGTCCTGATCGGCCCGTACGCGGCGGCTCTGCAGGATTCCTATTTCACGGCGGCCGCCAAGGCGCTGCCCATGTTCGGCGTGGAATATCAGGCGAACGTGATCCAGAGCCTGCTGGAGGGAAAACTGAAAAACGAGGCCCCGGACTGGATTCAGCTGGCGGCGGCGGCCCTCCTG
>ONXY01000109.1 GCA_900321945.1 uncultured Eubacteriales bacterium
ATGCCGTCCCTCCATAAAAAGAAACGGAATTGCTTCCGTCTCAGCCGTATTGCTCTTTTTTTATTCCAGCGCGCCGATCTGCGTCTGAAGGTATTCCAGATCGTTCTGCAGATTCGTCTGATACTCTCCGGTGTCCATTCCCGTGGTCAGAAAGGCGAGATACTGATCGATCGCGGACAGAAGGCCTGTGATCTGATCCTCCCGCAGCAGCCGCCCGTCCGCGCCTTCCTGCCCGATGCTCAGTTCATTGATCATCCCGACGGCATACACGCAGCTTCGCACCTGCGCCAGAATCGCGGCCGAATTGGCGCCCGCGTTGCGGCTGAGAGAAGTCGTCAGCCGGACCGCGGTGGCGGTTTCGTTCTGCATCCGCTGTATGTACAGGCTTCGCGCGCCGCTTCTGCTCCGGACCGCGGGCAGCGCCACCGCCGTGACCGCCGCCAGGGCCGCCGCGAGAAGCAGAATAATAATATTCCTGATCCGGTTCCGCCGGACCTGGCTTATGGATACAGTCGGCTGATTCACTGAGGAATACCTGCGGTACATGCGTCCGCCTCCTTTCGGTTCAGTATAGCACAGATGGCGGAAATTGGCAAAATCCTCCGCCGTACGGAAAAACCCGAACCTGCCGGTTCGGGTTTTTTGAGACTCAGCCCTGCTTCTGCTTGTGTTTCGGATTCTCACAGATGACCATAACCCGGCCCTTCCGCTTGATGATCTTGCACTTCTCGCAGATCGGCTTCACGCTCGGACGAACTTTCATGGCTTTATCCTCCTATGTCTCAATTCTTGCTGCGCCAGGTGATCCGACCGCGGGTCAGATCATAGGGCGAAAGTTCAATCGTTACCTTATCGCCGGGATAAATACGGATAAAGTTCATCCGCATCTTGCCGGAGATATGCGCCAGAATCTGGTGGCCGTTCTGAAGTTCCACCTGAAACATGGCATTGGGCAGGGCTTCCACAACCTTGCCTTCCATCTCGATCACGTCGCTCTTGGACAATCTCAGCCCTCCTTGCACAGCGAACGTTCCACCGCGAATCCGTTCTGTTCCAGCGCTCTTCTGACATCGCTGTCCTGAACCTTTCCGCCCTCCGGGCGGATCGTTTCCCAGTTTACCACAATCGGTTTCGCGTGTAAATGTCTGGTTTTCTTTTTTTTCGGACGCTGAAGCGGATGAACAAGTCCATCCGTCATCGTGACCATTCCCTGCCCCAGGTTTTCAAGAATCAGGAAGGCTCTCCCCCTGTCCCGTCCCTGAAGACTGATGACCACGCGTCCCTTTTCAAAGGGAAGGGGCTCCTTCATGCTTTTTCCTCCCCGCCGGCTTCCGCCAGATAGGACACGCAGGGGAAGCCGTCCGCGTTCACGGGCGTGCTTTCCCAGCTGAATCCCGGAAGCGTCAGAATGTCCGGAAGCCCTTCCTCATTGACCGCTATGGTATGCTCGTAATGAGCGCAGAGCTTTCCGTCCCTGGTTCTGGCCGTCCATCCGTCCGGGTCGGTCTGAATATGCCAGTCTCCCTGGCAGATCATGGGCTCCACCGCGATGGTCATGCCCTTCCGGAGCCGGATTCCTCTTCCCGGTTCGCCGTAATTGAACACGGAGGGATCCTCGTGCATCTCCCGTCCGATTCCGTGGCCCGTATAGTCCCGCACAGGGGCGTAGCCGAAGGCCGTTACGTGCTGTTCAATCGCGTGGCCCACATCCCCGAGCCGGTTTCCCGCCACGCACTGGCGGATGCCCTGCCAGAAACTCTGTTCCGTGGCCACGATCAGTTTCCGGGCTTCTTCGCTGATTTTTCCGACGCCGGCAGTGAAAGCGGAGTCCGCCTGCCACCCGTCCAGCATCAGCGTACAGTCCACGGAAATGATGTCGCCTTCGCGGAGCGTCCGTCTGTCGCTGGGAATACCGTGAACCACCTCGTCGTTTACGCTTGCGCAGATGCTGCAGGGATACCCGGCGTAGCCTTTCTCCGTCGGAATCGCGCCGCCCTTCCGGATCAGCTGTTCCGCCAGAACGTCCAGATCGGCCGTGGTGATTCCCGGTCTGATTGCTTTCCGGACCTGCTGCTCCACTTCGTACAGCAGCCTGCCCGCTTCCCTCATCTTTTCAATCTGCGCCGCGTTTTTCAGGTTGATCATGCGTTCGCTCCCAGCGCGGAGAGAATGGCCCGCGTGGTATTGTCCATGCCCTGGGCTCCGTCGATCTTCTTCAGCAGCCCTTTGCTCTCATAGTAGCCGATCAGAGGAGCGGTCTGCGCGTGGTATACGCTCAGTCTGTTCAGAACGGTCTCGGCCTTGTCGTCGTTCCGCTGAATCAGCTCTTCGCCGCACTTGTCGCAGGTCGTCTTTCCCTGAAGCATGCTGACATGGTAGGTCGCGCCGCACTTGACGCAGACCCGGCGCCCGCTGAGCCGGTTCACCAGTTCCTCATCCTTCACGTCCAGCTCGATTACGCAGTCGATGACCGCGAAGCCGTCCAGCGCCTCGGCCTGAGGAACCGTACGGGGGAAGCCGTCCAGAATATAGCCGTTCCGGCAGTCGTCCATGGCCAGGCGTTCCTTTACGATGTCAATGATGACCTCGTCCGGAACAAGCTGTCCCGCGTCGATATAGCTCTTTGCCTTTTTGCCGGTCTCCGTGCCTTCCTTCATGGCCCGGCGGAGAATATCGCCGGTGGAAATCTGGGGAATGCTCAGAGCCTCGCAGATCTTCTGCGCCTGGGTGCCCTTTCCGGCCCCGGGAGGTCCGAGGAAAATAATGTTCATTCTTCCGGTCTCCTTTCCATGGAAGAAAGGAGGCGAGGCAGAACCTCGCCCCCTGCTGCAGTTCTTACATAAATCCGACGTTGTCCATGTCCATGTCGATTCCGCGGATGCTCATCTCGCCCTGCAGCGTCCGGATGGTCTCCAGGCTGACGCTCACCGCGATCAGGATGGAGCTGGCCGCGAAGGGAACGCTGACGCCCGCCAGGCGGAGCAGCAGCGTGGGCACCGCGCTCAGCACCGCCAGGAACAGAGCCGCGAACAGGTTCAGCCGGCTCACGATATTCTGCAGGTACTGACGGATATTCTTGCCGCGCTGTCCGGGGATCACCGCGCCCTGCTGCTGCAGCTGATCAGCCTGTTGTTTGGGGTCAAAGCTGATGGAGCTGTAGAAGAAGGTGAACGCGACGATCAGCAGCGCGCTGATGATCATGTACCATACGGATCCGGTGTACATGGTGGTGGCCCACCAGTACGCGAAGGATCCCGGCTGCGCGTTCGGATTGACCAGCTGAGCGATCGTTCCGGGGAAAGCCAGGAAGCTGTAGGCGAAGATCAGGGGAAGCACGCCGACGGAGACCACTTTCAGGCTCATGTGGGTGCTCTGTCCGCCGTAAACCCGGCGTCCCTTCACCTGCTTGGCGATCTGCAGCGGAATCCGCCGCTCGCCCAGCTCCACGAAGGTCACGATCACGGTCATCAGAATCGTGGTGACGATAATCACCAGCAGGTTGATCCAGCCGGACGTGGTGCCCGTGGTCGTCGCGGTGCTGAATCCGGCGACGATGCCGTTGAACAGGTTGCTGATGATACCGACGAAGATCAGCAGGCTGATGCCGTTGCCGATGCCCTTCTCCGTAATCCGCTCGCCGATCCACATCGCCAGAGCGGTACCGCCGGCCATGGTCACGCCGACCAGGATATAGTTCAGAGCTCCGGGCTTGATGTAGCCCAGGCCGCGGACCAGTCCGATGGCCTGCAGAGCGGCCAGACCCACGGTGACGTACCGGGTGATCCGGTTGATCTTCTGCCTGCCGTCCTCTTCCTTGCTCAGCCGCTCCAGCGCGGGAATCGCGATGGTCAGCAGCTGCATGATGATGCTGGCGTTGATGTAGGGCGTGATGCCCATCGCCATGACCGTCATCTGGCTGAAGTTGTTGCCGGTCATCATGTTGACCAGCTCCAGCAGAGGCAGGGTCGAGGTATTGCTGTTGGCCATGACCCGCGCGGCGTCCACGCCCGGGGCGGGAATCACGCCGACCAGCCGGTACAGAACCAGCATCAGGAAGGTGTAGATGATCTTCTTGCGGATCTCGGCGATTTTCCACATCTTGCGGATGTTTTCAATCATTTCAGACCACCTCGGCTTTCCCGCCAGCGGCCTCGATCTTCTCCTTCGCGCCGGCGGTGAACTTCTGAGCCTGAACCGTCAGCTTCTTAGACAGATCGCCGTTCCCGAGGATCTTCACGCCGTCCAGCGTCTTCTTGATGATGCCGGCGTCCAGAAGCATATCGACCGTCACGGTGTCTCCGTCGTTAAAAATATCAAGCCGCTCCACGTTGACCTCGGCGTATTCCGTGCCGAAGACATTGTTGAAGCCGCGCTTGGGCACACGGCGGTACAGGGGCATCTGGCCGCCTTCGAAACCGGGCCGCTTGCCGCCGCCGCTGCGGGCCTTGGCGCCTTTGTGACCCTTACCGGAGGTCTTGCCCAGACCGGAACCGGTACCCCGGCCCAGCCGCTTCTGAGCGGTGGTGGACCCTTCTGCGGGATGCAGTTCATGCAGTTTCATGGGGTATTCCTCCTTTATTCGTCAACTTCCTCAACCTTCACCATGTGCTTCACGGCGAAAATCTGGCCGCGGATGGCGGCGTTGTCCGGCTGAACGACCGTCTGGCCCACCTTGCGGAGGCCCAGGGCGGCGACGTTCGCCTTGTGCTTGGGGAGGCTGGCGATGGGAGATTTCACCAGAGTAATCTTCAGTTTCATCTCGCTCGTCCTCCTTATCCCAGAATCTCTTCGATGGTCTTGCCCCGCATCTTGGCGACCTGTTCTGCGCTGCGCAGCTTCTTCAGGGCTTCCAGCGTGGCCTTGACCATGTTGATGGGATTATTGGTTCCGTAGCTCTTGGTACGGATGTCCCGGATGCCGGCCATTTCAAGCACGGCACGGGCAGCGCCGCCCGCGATCACGCCGGTTCCTTCAGGAGCGGGCATCAGCACGGACTTGGCGGTGGAGTA
>ONXY01000121.1 GCA_900321945.1 uncultured Eubacteriales bacterium
CGGTCCTCCCGGTCCTCCCGGTCCTCCCGGTCCTCCCGGACCGCCGGGCCCGACCGGCGGGCTGTAGGTGGTCAGGAACTGGGACATCATATACCCGTATTTCGCGTCGATTTTGATGTAGCTCCATCCGTCGCTGCTGACCTTGATCTCCAGCACCGTACGGCCGACGGGATAAAGCCCCATGACGTTGTACTTGTTCACTTCCGGCGCGTTGCGCAGGCGGACGCCCTTGCCGTTCTGGCTGGTGACGTACGCCGTGCGGTTCACCGTTTTCCAGGTCCGGCTGTGCGGCTTGGGGGTCGGAGGCGTCGGATGGATGCCGCCCTCAAAATGCAGATAGTGCGTATCCATATAGCCCATCCGGTAATCCGGCGTCATGACCCGCGCCCAGCCTCCGCTGTGGCTCATTACCGTAACCAGGGTTCCGGTCCTGTAACTGGTGATGATGGCGGCGGTATAGCTGGGACCGGTCCGCAGGCGCAGCCATCCGCCCACCACGGTGGCATAGCTCGCGGCCAGCGCCGGCGCGGCGATCAGGCCGCACAGAACGATTGCCAGCGCAAGCGATAGAATCGCCCTTTTCTTCATTTTCTCCCGATGCTCCTTTCGAACGGAAAACGCCGGATTCCCGGACTGTTTTCTTTCTCACGGTCGCTTTGTATCATACCGGATCGTCCGGTGAAAGTCAAGCCGGAAGAGCGGAATGTTACAATTCAATGAACAGGCTGATATTCTCCCCGCAGGTCTTTCACGATCGCCGGCAGAACCCGCAGCGCCTCGTCGATTTCCTCCTCCGTGTTCTCCTCCCCGAGGGTGAACCGGAGGCCGCCCTTCGCCAGCTCCGGCTCCAGTCCGATCGCCCGCAGCACATGGCTCGGTTCCGTTGAGCCGCTGGTGCAGGCGCTTCCGCCGGAAACGGCGATGCCGGCCAGATCCATCCTGAGCAGCGCCGCCTCCCCGTCCGCCCCGGGAATCGAAAAATGCGCGCAGCCCGGCAGACGCTCCGTGGGATGCCCGTTCAGCCGGATCCCGGGAACCGCCTCCCGGAGTCCCCGGATCAGCCGGTCCCGCAGCTTCCGGAGCTTTTCCGCCCTCTCCGGAATGCCGGCGGCAGCCAGTTCCATGGCCTTTCCCATGCCCGCGATCCCGGGCACGTTCTCCGTGCCCGCGCGCATGCCCCGTTCCTGGGCGCCGCCGTGGATCAGGGAATCCAGCCGGATCCCCTTCCGGACGTACAGCAGCCCGACGCCCTTCGGCCCGTGGAATTTATGCGCGCTGAGGCTCAGCATGTCCGCCTTCCACGCGTTCACGTCCACGGGCAGGACGCCCATCGCCTGTACGGCGTCCGTGTGGAAGGGAATTCCGTGAGCCCGCGCGATCCCGCCGATCTGCTCCGCCGGCTCCAGCGTGCCGATCTCGTTGTTCGCCGCCATGACGGAAATCAGGATCGTTTCCGGGCGGATGGCCCGCTCCAGTTCCTCCGGGTCCACCCGCCCGAAGGAGTCCACGGGCAGGTACGTGACCTGAAACCCCTGCTTTTCCAGCCACCGGCAGGTATGAAGCACCGCGTGGTGCTCCACGGACGAGGTGATCAGGTGGTTCCCCCGCGCCCTCCCGGCGAAGGCGGCTCCGGTCAGAGCCCAGCTGTCGCTCTCGCTGCCCCCGGATGTGAAGTATATTTCCTGCGGAAGGGCGCCGATGGCTTCGGCGGCCTGCCTTCTGGCCCGGTCCACGGCCCGGTGGGCCTCCCGGCCCGTGGCGTACACTCCGGAAGGGTTCCCGAAGGATTCCGAAAAAAACGGAAGCATCGCCTCCAGCACCTCCGGCGAGACCGCCGTGGTGGCCGCGTGATCCAGATAAATCCGGTTTCTCATGTCCGTTCATCCTCCGGCCCCATTGTATCACATCTCCGTTTATAAAAAAAGCGCGCGTCCGGAAAGCCGCGGCTCCCCGGAAAAGCGCGGAAAAGGGCCGGCGGAATATCCGCCGGCCCCGGAGATTCACAGCGGCCGTTCAGGCCCGGTGATTACCGGCCGAACTGCGCGTCGTTGTTGCCGGAAACGGTGGTCCACATCTCCAGCATGTTGATCGGATCGTTGAAGTCGGCGATCCAGCCGTTGCGGGCGATGCCGAAGTTGCCTTCCTTGCGCTCGTTCAGGAACACGGCCCAGTCGATGGAC
>ONXY01000188.1 GCA_900321945.1 uncultured Eubacteriales bacterium
GGAACCGGCGTAATCTTACCGTTCTCATCCACCCGGCTGTCCGCCAGAATCACCCCGTCCTCCCGGATTTCGAGCGTGCATTTATTGTATATAAAATCCACGCCCTCCAGCCTGGCGTAGCTGCTCTCATACTGGCTGGCCGTCAGGGTGCCGGTCAGGTTCACGCAGCTTACATACCGCGCGCCGTGGCGGACCGCCGTACGGGCGCAGTCCATGGCGCTGTTCCCGGTCCCGATCACGATGATCCGCTCTCCGAGGCGGAAGGCCGAGGGGCTTGCCAGGTAGTTGATGGCGTAAGTCACATGCCCGAGGCTCTCGCCCCGGATATTCAGCTTGCGGGGCTTCCACAGCCCGGCTCCGACAAACACGCTCTGGTAGCCGTCGCGGAAAAGATCGTCGATGGTGACCGCGCTGCCGATATAGGTGTTGGGGCGGAAACGGATTCCCTTCAGTTCCAGATGCCGGTATGCCATATCGTCGAGCACCGCGTCGGGCAGGCGGAAATCCGGGATGCCGTAGCGCAGCACCCCGCCGATCTTGTCCCGGCTGTCAAAAATCGTGATCTGATATCCCTTGCGCGCCAGAATAATCGCGACCGTCAGCCCGGCCGGGCCCGCGCCGATGACGGCGGCTTTGCGTCCGTTCGGAACGGCCGGACCTTTGACCATCTGATTCGCGTAGGTGGAGGAAATATAGCTTTCAATCACGGAGAAATGCACCGGCGCGTCCTTGATTCCCCGGACGCAGTGGCCCTCGCACTGGTTCTCGTGATTGCATACCAGCGCGCAGACGGTGGTCAGGGGATTGTTCTCAAACAGCATCCAGCCCGCGTCGTTCAGCCTGCCTTCCTTCAGCAGGCGGATCACTTCGGGAATGTTTGTGTGAATCGGGCAGCCCTCCCGGCAGCGGGGTTTTTTGCATTGCAGGCAGCGGTTTGCTTCCTCCATCACGTGCAGCGCCATGTTTTTCTCCTTTTCATCCGGGCGCCGGGACAGAGAAGGGATCCGCTCTGTTCCGGCGCCGTGTTCTTTTGTTCCCGCTGACGGCAGCCTTCCGGAGCCGCGGCGTGAACGGATCCGCGCGGTCCGCGCCTGTCCCCCGCCCGGAAATCAGACGGAACGCGGGCGTGGCGGATCGGCCTTTCCGTCCCTGAGAAGCCGGGACCCCGCGGGCCCGCGGATTCAGAAGTTCTTTTTCAGAGTCAGGATGTTGCAGCCGTCCCTGTATTCGTAACGGACCTCATCCATGGCCTTCTTTACGAGATAGATTCCGAGTCCGCCGATGGACCGGTCCGCGGCGGAAAGCGTTACGTCCGGATCCGGCCTGGACAGCGGATCAAAGGGTACGCCTTCATCGGTGAAGGTCACGCTGACGCCTTCGGGGTCATGCGTTTTCAGCAGCCGGATCACCGCGCGGCCCGGCTTTCCGCCGTAGGCGTAGCTGGCGATATTGACAAAGATCTCCTCCACCGCGATGTTCAGCTTGGTCAGAACCTTCGGGGGGCAGTCCCGGCGTTCCAGGTGTTCGTCCAGAAATTCGAGAACCCTGTCGAGATTGTCGGTCCGGGCCTCGACTTCCAGCTCTTCGGCTTCTTCGGGCCCTTTGTATTCGATCATCAGCATTGTGATGTCGTCGAACTGCGGCGCCTTTCCGACAAAAGCGTTAATCTGTTCACGGACAAAGGGGAGAAGCTCCTCCGGCTTCGCGCCGGGATGAACGTTCATGGCCTGCAGCATCCGGTCGCTGCCGAAGAGTTCGCCTTCCGCGTTGGTGGCCTCCGGGACGCCGTCGGTATAGACGAAGAGGGCGTCGCCGGGATCGAGATGGAACTCATGCTGTTTGAAGGATATGTCCGGCATGGCGGCTACCGCCAGGGAATGTCTGTATTTCACCAGCTCAAATTCCCCGCCGCCCCGGCGGATCACCGGATGCTCATGGCCCGCGTTGACCGCCCAGCCGTTTCCGGTGGAGATTTCCAGGATACCCAGCCATACGGTGACGAAGAATTCTTCCTCGTTTCCTTCGCAGAGCTGGTTGTTCACGTTGCGGAGCACTTCGGACGGGCTGTCTCCCATCTGCGCCCGGTTCTTGATCAGGGTTTTGGCAATCACCATGAACAGGGCCGCGGGAACGCCCTTTCCGGATACATCCGCCACGACCATGGCCAGGTGGTCGTCGTCCACCAGGAAGAAGTCATAGAAGTCGCCGCCCACCTCTTTCGCCGGATGCATCATGGCGTAGATATCAAATTCGAAGCGGTTCGGGAAAGCCGGGAAGATCTGGGGCAGCATATCCGCCTGGATCCGGTTGGCCACGCCCAGCTCAGTGCTGATGTGCTCCTTCTCCGTGGTCACCTGGGCCAGGTTGTCCATGTAGTCCAGCAGGCTCAGCTGCATGGACCGGGTTTTCCGGTACAGATCCCCGATCTCATCCTGAGACCGGATCGGCAGGTCGATGACGTGCTCCCGCGTGTACTGCTCTCCCTCGTCCAGATCGGCGAACTCGTCCGTCGCCCGGCTCAGCATCTTCAGAGGCTGCACGACGGTCTTCCGCATCAGCAGAATTCCCACGATCACGGCGATCAGACCCACGACGGCGGAGAAGATCAGCAGATACCAGAGGAAAACGTTGCGGGCGTTCATCACGTCCGTCATGTCGATATCCACGCCCACCAGACATACCGCGTTTCCATCGCTGTCCGTGACGGGTTCATAGGCGGAACAGAGCCATCCGTA
>ONXY01000266.1 GCA_900321945.1 uncultured Eubacteriales bacterium
CCCGGAACCGTGCACCGGGGCCGGACGCTGGAGGTGACCATCGGCGAAAGCCCGAACGCGGAGGAATACTGGGTGTATTTGGCCCCGACTGACGGAGGCAGCGAAGAAGCAATTTACTGCCGCAGGCTGACCGGACCGGGAACGATCCAGATTCCGACGGCGGAACGGAGTGAAGACGCCGAATACATGGTTTTCTGCTACGTTAACGCGATGGGCTGGGAGAGTCCGCAGGACACCATGGAAAAGGCGATCCATGTCCGCATCCTTCCCCCTGCGGGCGACGATATGATTCTGACCACGGATCATCCGAATCCGCTGACCAACGAGCCCTATACCGTCTCCGCACTCGTCCCCATGGCTGATGAGATCCGCCTGTACGAAAACGGAGAACTGATCGCAACCTATGAGGGGGACTGCATCAGCAGAGCAATGGAGCAGCGTACGGCCGGGACACGCACTTATCAGATCTCCTGGCGCGCCGGAGACGGGGAATGGAGCGAGCTTTCGACGCCCATGGCCATCCAGATCAGCGCACCATACGGTCCTCTGACTCCCGTGGAGGGAACAATCCCGGAAACCTTCGAAATTGAGCGGGGCCTCCTGTTCAACTATGTGACAGACCCCGCGACGGAACAATTCCATTTTACCTTCCAGCAGGATTTCGGGAACGGATGGGTGACGGTCTGCGAGTATACCTATAACGTTTCACCGGACGGAACCATGAGCGTATACCCCGCCACGCAGAATGCAGACGCGCCGCTGACCGCCGGACGACCCCTGCGAATGATCGTTACCCCCATCGCTGCGGGATATCTGGTTGAGGACAGCATCTTTGAAACCATCCCATTCAACATGGCCAGAGGGAATATTACGCTGACGGTGAACGGAAATTGCGGGGACCAGACCGTGACGCTGGACGGGACCGGGACGATCCGGGCTGAGGCAGAAGGCGCCACCTGGATCATCATCCGCCGCGGAGCGGAAGAAATCCGGACAGAAGGGCCGGTATATGAGGCGGAATGGTCCTGGGAGCAAAACAGAACCGAGTATATTCAGGCCTGGTATACTACGGACGCGACGGATGAAAACACAGATCTGAACTTTGTAAACAGAGCCGGATTTACGCCGGTGATGAAGATCACCGTGGAACCACTGGGACAGCTGGAGCCCGTGAATGTCATCATTCCGGAGACTGTGGTCGCCGGAGAGGATATTCTCATACAGGCGGCTGAAGACGAGACCGTGCAAAGGTATACCGCGGCCGTGTACGGCACGGGCGAGGAAGCAGACAATCTTTATGCGGAAGCGGAAAGCGGGGACGGCGGAGAAATCCTGCTGAGCGGCGGGATGCTGGAAACCGGCAGGACCTACCGGATCGTGATGCACACCAGCGCGCCGGGGTGGCTGCCGGCGGAATGGGAAGCAGGCACCTTCACCCCGGTCACCCGACTGGAAACGCCGACGGTCTCCATGAGCGGACATATATATACCGGGGAAATGCTGACCGTGCGGGTGGGCGCCGTCGACCATGCGAAGCAATACATCATCCGGCTGGTGGCCGGCGAGGAGGAAATCCTGTACAGCCAGGCCGGGAAAACGCGAACGGCCTACATTGACACGGAGGACCTCAGCGCGGGCGTGTACACCATTCAGGCCGAATGCAAGGGCGACACCGGATACACCGATTCCGCCACAAGCAGGAAGGTGCTGGTGATGGACCGCGGATGGACGAAGCTGACGCTGCCCGCGGCACTGGGAACCATCGAAGAAGAAGCCTTCGCCGGGATCCGCGCGAATATCGCCGAGATTCCGGAAGGCGTGACCGCGATCGGGGAGAACGCCTTCGCTGGATGCGGACAGCTGTATCTGGTCATTCTGCCGGACGGGGAGATGCAAATTGCCGACAGCGCTTTCTGCAACTGCCCGAATATCGGTTTCATCTGCTCCGCGGGGAGCGCAGCTGCGGCTTACGCGGAAGCACACGGGATTCCGGTTTACTGATCTTTGGCGGCTGCTGCAGAAGAGCCGGAGAATCAGTCTGGTAAATCCATGTTTATCCTGCTATATTATGAACAGGTTATTCGCCGCAACCAATGCAAAGGAAGACCGCTTTCATGTTTGGACTGAAGCTTCCAGGGAAAAAGGACCAACCGGAAGAGCCCGCTGACGCCTCCCGGACAAAAGAGCTTTACCGGAAAACACTTTCCATCGCCTGGCCTTCCACGGTGGAAGGGGCCCTGCTGAGCATCATCAGCTCTGTGGACACGATGATGGTCGGAACGCTC
>ONXY01000144.1 GCA_900321945.1 uncultured Eubacteriales bacterium
CTCCGCGGTCGGAGTGGCCAGCGCCTTCACGTCCGACGGATCGACGGACGGATCGTCCGGATGGAAAGCGGCGATCTTCGCGATTTCAGACAGCAGCAGATTCGCGTCGCTTCCGGAGGTAAAGGTCAGGTACTCTGCCGTACGCCGGTCGCATTCCTTCCCCAGTTTTCGGAACGCCTCCGTAACGAAAGCGGTGAGTTCGGCGCCTTTCAGCGGGTCGAAGCTTACCACGCCTTCCAGCTTTTTGACGGCCTGATACAGCTTTTTCCGTCCGTCCGGTTTCTGCACGCAGTAAAACAGCAGAACGGTTGTTGCGGGAACAGCGGACAGATACCGGATCAGTCTGTCATCCGCCTCGGAACGCCCCGTGAGCGCGGGATAATCCCGCAGAAGCACGATTCTGCGGTCAGCGAGGAAGGGCATCGTTTCCGCGGCGGCGATGACAGCGTCCGTCTCAGGCGCCTCCAGAACCGTTTCATTCAGGTCCTCCAGCCCTTCCGGAAGAAGCTTCTTCCGGAGAGCGGCGAGAGCGCTCTGCTTCAGGTATTCCTCCTCTCCTTCAAAGAGGAGGACGGAGGGAACCCGGTTTTCGGCGGTCAGCCGTTCAAAATCAGTCCGGTTCAGGGAAAACCACCTCCGGTTCGGAAAGGAAAGTCTCAACGGAAAAGGCATGATCCCGGAAATGAACGGTCAGCATGCCGTGTGGGTCGGTGGAAAAAAGAGGAATCCCGCCGAGACGGCCGTTCACCTGAGCGTATCGGTTTTCGCTGCCGCAGGACAGCAGAACGGCCCGGGGATGAACCGCCTCCAGAAACGCGGGAGACGTGGAGGAGACGGAACCGTGATGCGCGATCTTCAGCAGATCGGCCGGGACGGCAGCGTACTTCTCATAGCGGCCGTCCAGATCCCCGGTCTGCAGGAGAACGGTGCCCAGAAGATGAATCCGCAGAACCAGGCAGGATTCGTTGGCGTCCTGGCCCGGCCGGGTTTTACCCCGCTTCGGCCAGACCGCGGTAATTTCCCCGGACGGGAGGGGAAGGACGTCCCCTGAGGACAGCGTCCTGAATTCCGTTCCGCTTTCCTTCAGTTCCTCCATGAACTGAAGGACGTCCGGATGTACATCCGCCTGCTCCGCTCCGTCGGGAAGACAGATCACAGGGATCGGAATCCGGTCCTCCACCATCGCTTTCAGCCCGAAAACGTGATCCGCGTGCAGATGCGTCAGAATCACCGCGTCCGGCGTCAGCCTCCGGCGGCGGAGAAAATCACTGAGGTCGCCGCCGTCGTCTCCCGCATCGACGACCAGAACCGTATCCCGGTCCCAAAGAACCGCGGCGTCCGCATTCCCGGCGGAAAGCTGGATGTACTCCGTGGACCGGTGCGGGAAAACGATCAGAGAGAGAACAATGAGCAGGGTTCCGAAGGCTGAAAGCAGAACACGGGAGCGTTTTTTCCAGCGGAACACCGAGCAGAGTCCAAGCGCGAGAAGAAGAATACCGGCAGCGGTTACCGGACCGGACGCCTTCGTCCAGAGCGTAATGCCGGGCAGACCTCCCAGAAAGCGCACTGCGGAAACGAAGGCGGAGGTGGCGGAACGGGCAAGAAAACCGGCTGCGGAGGAAAGCCACGGAAAGGGAAGGGACAGCAGAACGATCCAGTAAAGCAGAATCAGACCGGTGCCCAGCAGCAGGACCGGACCGTTAACGATCAGCCCCAGCAGCGGAATCTCCTGAAAGGCGTAAAGCTGCGGGAGCAGGACGCCTGTCTGCGTGCCGGCGTATGCGGAAAACGCGTTCCGCAGCCAGCGGCCCGTCCGGCGGCGCGGCGCCCACAGAGAATTCAGAAAAGGAGAAACGACGGCCAGACCAAGCATGGCTCCGTAGGACAACTGAAAGGAGAGGCCCGTAAGCTGCACGGGGGAAACAAACAGAAAGAGCAGAAAAGCGGCCGACAGCAGGTGAAGCATGCTGCGCGGCCGGTTCAGCATCCTTCCACGCAGGAAGAGGAGCAGCAGGACCGAGGCGCGGAGTACGGGCGGATTTCCCCCGCACAGCGCGCTGTAGAATCCGAGAGCCGCCGCGTAAAGCCAGAACCGGATCCGCTGAGGAACGCGGAGAAGACGGAACAGAAGGGCGAGCATACCGACGAGAATCCCGGTATGAAAACCGCTGACGGACAGAATGTGCGCGATTCCGAGCCTCGAGAACGCTGTCCGGTCCTCCCGGGAAAGAAATGACCGCGTGCCGAGAAGCATTGCGGAGGCGTAGAGACCTGTTTCTTCTCCGAGAGCGGAAATCAGTGCGCCATGCAGCCGGTGCCGCAGGGAAGAGACGAATCCGGGGAAGGAAAAGGAATCCGGCTGCGAAACGGCGAGATCCGTGTTTCCGTATATTCCGACGCGGATCCCGCGCCGGAGCAGATCCTCCCGGAAATCATACCCGTCCGGATTGGACGCGCCGGACGGGTGATATACGGATCCGTGAAACGTGACGCGCATACCCGGAAGGAGTCCCTCAGGGAGTTCGTCCGCGTAGAAGGACCACCAGGCTCCTCCGGGAAGCGGAAGACCGTCCAGCGTAACGCCGGACAGCGCGGTGCGGAACTGACGCCCTGAACGCTCCTGAATCTCCTCCGACACGACTCCGGACACGGCGCGGCTTCCTTCGTCCGGCATCGGGGGATGCCAGGCCGAATATCCGCGCAGGCAGCCGAGCGCCAGAAAAAGCGCCAGGGCGGCGCAGAAGCGTCCTTTTCCCCGGAGCAGCAGAAAAGCGGCAAAGGCGGAAACAAGCGCCGCCGCGCCATACCAGGGAGATCCCGCGGCGCGGCCGAGAAGAAGCCCCGGCCCGAAGCACGCTGCGGCGGCCGGCAGGAGCCACCCGCGCTGACGCGCCGTCACAGGGAGACCGCTTTTCCCGCTTCCGCCAGACAGGCGGCGGGAAAGCGGACGCGAGCCTCCCGGAGCAGAAGTTCCGGAGCGTAGACCGGATTCAGATGCGTCAGGATCAGCCGCTTCGCTCCGGCCTCCGCGGCCAGGCGCGCGGCGAGCGCGGCGGAAAGATGAGGCTTCCGTTCATCCCAGACGGCTTCCGGGAAAAGCCCGTCCGCCAGCAGCAGATCGACGTCCCGGTAGAAATCCGCAAGGGAAGGAAGCGTATTTGTATCCCCGGTATATCCGAACGACACGCCTTCATACTCCGCCCGGAAGCCTACGGCGGGGACGGGATGCCGGGCTTCGCCCACGCGGACCGCAGTTCCGCCGATCCGAACCGTTTCGCCGGGATGAATATCCCTCAGGGAGAAGCATCCCGCGCGGGATACGACCGCCCGTACGGCGGAACCGTCATCCGGAGGAGCGAAGACCTGAACCGTTTTCCCGGCCGCCTCCAGCCGGTAGATCAGCGGCAGCAGATCCGAGGTGTGGTCAAAATGCCAGTGGGAGAGAAACAGCGCGTCCAGATCCTCCGGCGGGCAGACAGCCGTCAGGCGCGAAAGAATTCCGGAACCGAAATCGAACTGCAGCAGGAGGGGGCCCGCTTCCAGCAGATAGCCGGATGCGGCGCCCGAAGAAGCCGGATAGGGACCGTTAACCCCCAGGATATGCAGCCTCATGCTCAGAACTCCTTTACGTCCGCGCCCTGATCCCGGAAGACCCGGGCCACCAGCCTGAGACAGGAAACGACTTCGTCGGAGCCTTCCGGCCGGATCCAGAGCGCGGGACAGGCCGGCATTTCCGAGAGACAGTCGCTCAGCGCGTCCGCGTTCATGCCGTACCAGGAGGGAAGAGCGAGCAGAGATTTCAGCGATTCGTGAACCTGGGCGGGGGAGGCGTAATCGCCGCCGAAAAGACAGATAGTCTGCATGTGTGAAAACTCCTTTCCTGTATCCGTTTAACCGCTGGTACCGTCAGATCCCTCTTCCGGTACGGACGGAGAAGGTAATCATGTAGGACGCGAAGGCGCTTTCCACCGTAATCAGGCGGGAATCCTGCGTGGCCAGCAGACGGAAAAGCGGCCAGTCCGTTCCAAGAGACGCAAGATACTGGTAGATCAGCGTCAGCACCACCAGCGCCGCGGGAATCCACAGAAGATGGGCGAAGGGCTCTCTGAGCCGGGTTGCCCCCGCCAGGGGAAGAAGCAGTCCCAGCGCGGTTCCCAGAACCGCTCCGAGAGCCAGACTTCCGAAAAACACGCCCATGGAGGAGAAAACCGGCAGCAGCAGGGCGGCGGTCAGCAGCAGGCCCAGAGGCAGCAGAATGACGATCAGCTTTCGCAGGAACATGCTTCATTCTCCTCCTTCAGCGATTTGAGAATCCGCCGGTCTTCCGGAGTGAGCGGCGCGGTTTCCAGCAGGTCGGGCCTGAATCGCAGCGTGGCTTTCAGGCTTTCCCTTCTGCGCCAGGCGCGTATTTTCGCGTGATCACCGTTCAGAAGCACGTCCGGAACCGGCCTTCCCTCCCATACACGCGGGCGGGTATACTGGGGATATTCCAGCAAACCGTCGGAGAAGGATTCCTCCTCGGGGCTTTCCGCGCTTCCCAGAACACCGGGAATGAAACGGGCCACGCAGTCAGTCAGCACCATGGCGGCCAGTTCCCCGCCGGTGAGAATATAGTCTCCGATGCTGATTTCCTCGTCCACGCAGGCGTCCAGAACCCGCTGGTCCACTCCCTCGTAGTGGCCGCAGAGAAGAATCAGCTCCTCCTCGGCCGCGAGCCGCCGCGCGGTTTCCGTGGTGAGGGTTTTCCCCCGGGGCCCCAGATAGATCCGCCGGCCGTTAAAATGATCGCCGGCCGCGGCGGCCATGGCGTCGCGGATGGGCTGGGCGAGCATGACCATGCCGGCGCCGCCGCCGAAAGGATAATCGTCGGTGTTTTTGTGCTTTCTGTCCGAGAACGGCCGGATATCCGTTACGGTGATTTCAAGAAGTCTCTGCTCCCTGGCTCTGCCCAGGATACTGGACGAAAAAACGCCGCCGAACATTTCGGGGAAGATTGTGAGAATCTTAATCTTCAAAGACAGCCACCTCATCCAGGGGTCCGGAAAGGACGGAGATTCTGCGCTCCGCCACGTTCACCTCCGGAAAGACGCGCAGCAGGGCCGGAGCCATAAAGGGGCGGACGCCCGAGAAAACCCAGGTGTCCACAGGTCCGTTCTGCAGCACGTCCTTCAGCGTGCCGAGCACCCGTCCGGTTTCGTCCACCGCCTCGCAGCCGATCAGATCCGCGATGTATTCCTCCCCTTCGGACAGCGGGGAGGCGTGCGCCCGGTCCACATACAGCTTCGCGCCGCGGAGCCGTTCCGCGTCCTCCGGACCGCGGCAGTCTCCCAGAACGGCGTAGACAAAGCCTTCGTGGATCCGGGTGACGCGGCAGGGAAGGGACAGATATTCACCCGCTTTGAGCAGGTACAGGGTTTTCCATTCCGCAAACAGCTCCAGATCCGCGGCGCAGGGTTTGATTTTGCATTCTCCCCGCAGCCCCTGGGGCTTCAGAACCTCGCCGATCATCAGATAGCCGGTCATGTTCACCTCGGTATACGCCGGGTTTTTCCGTTCCGAAAAACCCGTGAAATGAAAAAGGCGGAACCCGGCCGGACCGCTGGATTCCGCTCTTGCGATTATTACTGGATCTCGACAAAAACGGGCTTGGCGTTTTTCGCCGTGGCCGCTTTGATCACGGAGCGGATCGCTTTGGCGATTCGGCCCTGCTTGCCGATGACCTTTCCCATGTCCTCCTCCGCCACATGAAGCTCGAGAATGATGGCCTCGGGGCCTTCCGTTTCGGTAACAGTGACCTGGTCCGGGTGCTCGACGAGGGACTGCGCCACAAAAGTAAGCAGTTCTTGCATGGAGACATCCTTTCTGTTCTGCGGATTCCCCGGAAAGAGAAGCCGCGTGCTGTTACCTTACTTCTCTTCGGCGGCTTCAGCGGCTTTTTCTTCGATGGCGCCGGTCTTCTTCAGCAGAATCCGGACGGTATCGGTGGGCTGCGCGCCGACTCCGAGCCAGTACCTGGCGCGCTCGGCGTCCACCTTGATCTCAGCGGGCTTGGTCATGGGGTTGTAGTAGCCGATTTCCTCGATGAAACGACCGTCCCGGGGGCTGCGGATATCAGCCACGACCACGCGGTAGAAAGGCTTTTTCTTCATTCCCATTCTCTTCAGACGAATCTTTACGGACATTTGTGACAATCCTCCTAAAAAAGTTTTGATGATTTATGGATATCATATACCAGGTATATGAGACCAATCCTGTGGCGCTCCCGGCTTCTTACATTCCGGGGAACTGTATACGGCCCGGACGGCCTTTCCGGCCCTTCATGTTCATCATCTGCTTCATCATCTGCTGAGCCTGCTCAAACTGGCGGATCAGATGATTCACGTCCTGAACGGTGGTGCCGGAGCCCGCGGCGATGCGCTTTCTGCGGGATGCGTTCAGAATGGACGGATCCCGGCGCTCCTCCGCGGTCATGGAGCGGATAATGGCCTCCGGCTTCTTCATCGCGTTCTCATCCACGTCGATATCCTTGCCGCTCATGCCGGGAAGCATCCCGATCATCTTCTTCAGGCCGCCCATCTTTTTCATGCTCTGCATCTGCTCCAGGAAATCCTCCAGCGTCAGCCTGCTGGACATTCCCTTGCGGGCAAACTTCTCCGCGTCCTTCTCGTCAAAGGCGGCCGAGGCCTGCTCGATAAGGGTCATCATATCGCCCATACCGAGGATGCGGCCGGCCATCCGCTCGGGATGGAAGGGCTCGATTTCGGTGAGCTTCTCGCCCACGCCGCTGAACTTGATAGGCTTTCCCGTGACGGCCCTGATGCTCAGCGCCGCGCCGCCGCGGGTGTCGCCGTCCAGCTTGGTCAGAATGACGCCGGTTACGTTCAGCTTCTCGTCAAACGCTTTCGCGACATTGACCGCGTCCTGACCGGTCATGGCGTCCACCGTCAGGAGAATCTCCTGGGGGTGAACCGCGTCCCGGATGCGGGCAAGCTCGTCCATCAGAGCCTCGTCGATATGAAGCCGGCCGGCCGTATCGATGATCAGAACGTCGCGGCCGTAATACCGGGCGTTCTCCACGGCTTCCTTCGCAGTCCTGACCGGATCCTGCGTACCCTTCTCAAAAACCGGGACGCCGACCTGCTGCCCGACGACCTGCAGCTGCTTGATGGCGGCGGGACGGTAGATGTCGCAGGCGGCAAGCATGGGACGCTTGCCCTGCTTGGACAGGTATCCCGCGAGCTTGGCGCACATGGTGGTTTTGCCGGCGCCCTGAAGGCCGCAGAGCATGAAAATCGTCGGAACGGAGGAGGACCACGTCAGACGGGCGTTGGTCGAACCCATCAGGGCGGTCATTTCTTCATGGACGATCTTGATAACCTGCTGGGAAGGGGAGAGGGAGGAAAGAACGTCCTGCCCGACGCAGCGCTCGGTCACCTTTCTGATGAAATCCTTGGCGACGGCGTAGTTTACATCCGCTTCCAGCAGAGCCATGCGCACTTCGCGCATGCCTTCCTTCACGGCCTGCTCGGAGAGCCGGCCTTTGCCCGTCATCCTTTTCAGGGCGCCCTGCAGCTTTTCGCTTAAGCCTTCAAAGGCCATCGTCATCCTCCTGATCCAGGTGAAGCAGATCCTGCAGGACGCGCTCCGCCCGGGTGTAATCCTTTTCCTTTACGGCTCCGAGAGCTTCCTCCAGCCCGGATTCCATTTTCCGGAACCGGGAAGCCATCCCGAGAGCGGCTTCCATTTCCTCCAGGCGGGCGGCGGCACGCGTTACGCTTTCGTGCGCCGCCTGGCGGGAGATGCCCGTTTCCTCGGCGATTTCACCGAGAGAAAAATCCTCCTCGCAGTAGAGCGAGAGAATCCTTCGCTGATTCTCCGTCAGCAGGCCGCCGTAGAAAGCGGCGAGAAAGGCGAGATCAACCTTTCGATCCAGGCTCCGCCGGGCCATGAGGGCTCCCTCCTCGCGTCAGGGCAGAAAACCTGACAGGGGAGTATTATACATAAAAAAAGCGGGCTGTCAAGGCTTTTTGCCTGACAGCCTGCTTTTTTCCGCGCTTTCTCCGTTTCTTTGCAGTTCCGGCGGAGAAATCAGTTTGAGATAACCTCTCCGGTCAGCCTTTTCCAGAAATCCCGGATCGTGTTCTGATTGGCTACTCCGTAACTGGGATCCTTTTCCTGGGCTTCGCTCATATCCCGCAGGAAATGGACGCAGAGGTGTCCCTTGAAATTGTTGTCCTTGATGGACATGGACTCGTGCGGCATGCTGTGGGTGGATCCGACGGTCCAGGTTCCGTTCGGCAGTTTCACGTATACGGCTTTCTGGCTCCAGGTGTTCTCTCCGCCGAAGGCCTTCAGCAGGCTTGCGGTGTCTTCCGCCGTTCTGGGTTCCGCGTCGCAGTGCCGTCCGCAGGAGTAGACGCGGAGATTCCAGCTCTGGCCGGAGGAGGGCTCGTAAATCAGAAGCGTCTGGCCGTTGCGAAGGGAGGGCTTGACGTCGTTGTACCAGTGCAGGAGCTTCACGGAGGCACCGGACGGGCCGGAAGCCACGGCGCCGGAAGACGCCTGACCGGAGGAGGACTGGGAAGAGGCGGGGGAAGACGGGGCGGACTGGCCCGGGGAAGCTTTACCGCTGCTTTCGAGCGCCTGAAGGGTTTTCTTTCCCGCCAGACCGTCCGCCGTCAGTCCGCTGGCTTTCTGAAAGCTGACGACCGCCTGACGGGTCATGTTTCCGAACTTGCCGTCCGCGCTGCCGGAGAGAAATCCCAGCGAGATCAGCTGTTTCTGAAGCGTCTTTACACGCTCTCCGGTACTCCCCGTCCGCAGGGTCGCGTAGTTCCCGCCGAACAGGGTCGCGGAAGAAACGGATGAGGAGGCCGCCGGAGATGAGGACGAAGACGACGGGGAGGATGCCGATGATGACGAAGACGACCGGGAAGCCTGCGCGGACGTGGAAACGCCCGCTTTTGCATACAGCTTTTCAAGCGTTTTGGCGCCTGCCAGCCCGTCGGCTTTCAGTCCGGACGCCCGCTGGAATTTTTTCACGGCGTTTTCCGTGTTGGTGCCGAAGATGCCGTCCGCGGTGCCGCCGAGGTAATGCAGCGAGATCAGCGCGAGCTGCATCTGCTTAACGGCTTCTCCGCGCATGCCGGAACGCAGGGTGCCGGGCTGATACGCGCGGGCGGAAAAACAGGGCGCCAGCGCGAGCAGAAGCGCAAGCGCGAGACTGAGGGATTTCTGAGACCGCGTCATCATGAACACCTCCTGTCAGACGGATTTCAGAATAGAATTATAACATATTTATCTCATATTGTAAAGGAAATGTTAAGGAATCGTGACAGACAAGACGGCCTTAATTTGTTCAGATTTCCTCTTCCTTCCGGAATCATTTTGTGTTAATATAACAGACGGTTGAAACCACAAGCGTCCGGTAAGGATTCCGGAAGGAGCGGAAGAATCATGATGAGGAAAATCGGCGTTTTACCCAGCGGCGGCGACAGCCCCGGCATGAACGCGGCCATTACGGCCATCGCCCGCAGCGCCAACATGTACGGGATCCCGCTGATCGGAATCAAGCGGGGCTACAACGGTCTGCTGCGAAAAAGCGCGAATATACAGGACGACCTGCAGGAACTGCATCTGGACACGGTTCTGGATATAGCCGACGAGCCGGGCACTTACCTGCGCACGGCCCGCTGCCTGGAATTCCTGGATCCTTATTATCAGGAGCTGGCGGTACGGACGCTTTCCGATATGGAGATCGACGGACTGGTTGTTCTGGGAGGAGACGGAAGCTTCAAGGGCGCGCAGCGGCTCTGCGCGCTGGGCGTCCCCTGCATCGGCATTCCGGCCACCATCGACAACGACCTCGGCTACACGGAGATGACGCTGGGGTTCGACACGGCTGTGAACGTCTGTGTGGATTCCGTCCGGGCCATCCGCGCCACCAGCCGGAGCCACGACCGGCCCGCCGTGGTGGAGGTCATGGGCAGGCACTGCGGCGACGTGGCGCTTACGACCGCCGTTTCCACGAGCAGCGAGATCGTGGTGGTTCCGGAGGTTCCGTGGTCCGTGGAGGGCGTGGCGGAGCTGCTGCAGAAGCATCTGGACCGGGGAAACACCCGCACCACCATCATCATGGCGGAAGGATGCTACGCTTCCATGGCGCCCTTCGACCTGTACGGATACCTGACCACCCACGGCAAGCAGTGCTACGAGGGAGAGCCCATGGGCGCAGTCCGGTTTGCCTCCGTGATGAAGCGGATGTGCGGCATGGTGGAGGCCAGAGCCACGATCCTCGGATATACGCAGCGCGGCGCCGCGCCGACGGCGCGGGACAGCGCGTTTGCTTTCGAGGCCGGAAACCTGGCGGTCCGGCTGCTGCGGGACGGCATTGCCAACCAGGTGATCGGCATGGACAACGGCCGCGTGATTTACATGAATATGAATGAAGCGCTGGCCACCGAGAAACACTTCAACCGCCCGCTGTTCGATCTTGTGAATTCAATGTGATTCCGGGAAAGAAACCTTCCCGGAAATACGGAAAGCCCCTGAGAGCGTCCCGCTCTCAGGGGCTTTCCTTTCCGGACGGATTCTCCGGAATCCTTCCGGAGAATCAGATGCCCAGCAGATCGCTGAAAACCTTCAGCGCGCCGTCGGTTTCATGGGCCAGAACCCTTTTGGCCAGAACCTTGCCAAGCTGTACGCCCTCCTGATCAAAGCTGTTCAGGTTCCAAAGGAAGCCCTGGAACATGACCTTGTTCTCAAAATGCGACAGCAGGGCGCCCAGCGCCTCGGGAGTCAGCTGACCGCCGATGATGATGCTGCTGGGACGGTTTCCCTCGAAGTTCTTGTTCCTGTTCTCATCCGTCTTGCCGCAGGCGAACGCCAGGATCTGCGCCGCCACGTTGGCGCCCAGCTTCTGCTGGCTGGTGCTGCCCTGGATATCCACATCCATGCCGGCCTGATTCTGACGGAAGCCGATGAACTGGAGCGGGACGATATCGGTTCCCTGGTGCAGCAGCTGATAGAAGCTGTGCTGTCCGTTGGTGCCGGGTTCGCCGAAGATGACGGGCCCCGTCACATAGGAAACCTTTTCTCCGAAGCGGTTGACGCTCTTGCCGTTGGATTCCATGTCCAGCTGCTGCAGATGCGCGGGGAAGCGGCTCAGCGCCTGACTGTAGGGGAGAACGGCGGTGGCGGGGTATCCCAGGATGTTCCGCTCGTAGACGCCGATCAGGGCGTCAAGCATGGCGGCGTTCTTCCGGACGTCCTTTTCCGCGGCCAGCCGGTCCTCTTCCGCCGCGCCGTTGAGAAAGCGGGCGAAGACTTCCGGCCCGAAGGCGAGACTCAGCACCGCGCCGCCCACCGCGGAGGTGGAGGAATAGCGTCCGCCGATGTAATCGTCCATGAAGAAGGCGGCCAGATAGTCGCTGCTTTTCGCCAGGGGGGAGGTTTCGCTGGTGACGGCAATCATGTGCTTTCCGGCGTCCAGTCCCGCGTTTTTCAGCGCGTTCCTGACAAAGGCCTCGTTGGTCAGCGTCTCCAGCGTCGTGCCGCTTTTGCTCACGAGAACGAAGACGGCGTGCGACACGTCCGTGCTCTTCAGCACCGCCGCGGCATCGTCCGGATCCACGTTGGAAATGAATTTCGCCTCCATGCGGAGGGAACCGTTCTGCCTGGCCCAGTTCTCCAGCGCCAGGTACATGGCCCGGGGCCCCAGGTCGCTGCCGCCGATGCCGATCTGCACCACGGTGGTGAACTTCTCGCCTTTTTCATTCACGATTTTTCCGTCGTGGACGCCGCGGGCGAACTCAGCGATCTTTTCCTGCTGAGCCAGATAGAAGGCCCGCTTGTCCACGCCGTCCGCGACGACGGGCTTTCCCAGCTGCCCGCGGGTCAGATGATGCAGCACAAGACGCTTTTCTCCCGTGTTGATCACTTCGCCCTCGTACAGCGCCCGGTATTTTTCGGCCAGCCCGGCTTCCTCGGCGAGCGCCTCGAATCCGGCGAGAATGTCTTCGTCCACCTGCTTGGCGCCGTAATAATAAGTCAGGCCGCCGCCCATTTTTACGGCGAAAGCCTTTACCCGCTCCGCGCCGGCTTCCCCGGCCAGGACGTCGGGCAGGCTGATTTTCTTTCCTTCCTTCTCAAGCTTTTTCCAGCTTTCCAGCGTATCCAGATTCCGCCACGCGATCATCGCAAACACTCCTTTATTCAGTACTCCGGGCATACGTAAATTTTACCATACGGCCCCTTTTTCCGTCAATCCGGGAATTTGCGGATTGCGGAGGGGGAGGGACTGTGGTAAAATAAACAGGGTACAGACCCGGAACGGAAACAGGGAGGAAACGCGCATGAAAAAGCTCGAGGATTACGTCGTCACCATTCCGGATTTTCCGGAGCCCGGAATCATGTTTCGGGATATCACATCCGTCATTCAGGATCCGGACGGCCTGAAGCTGGCAGTGGACGGCCTGGTACAGGAAGCGGAGGATCTGGATTTTGATCTGGTGGTCGGACCGGAAAGCCGGGGCTTCATCTTCGGCGTACCCGTGGCCTATCTGACGGGAAAAGGCTTTATCCCTGTGCGGAAAAAGGGCAAGCTTCCCCGGGAGACCGTCAGCCGGAAGTATGATCTGGAATACGGCCAGGCGGAGATTGAGATCCATAAGGACGCGGTGAAGCCGGGCCAGAAAGTGATCATTGTGGACGATCTGATTGCCACGGGCGGCTCCGCCGAAGCGGCCGCGAAGCTCGTGGAGGATCTGGGCGGACAGGTGGTCAAAATGCTTTTCGTGATGGAACTGGCCGGGCTGAAGGGACGGGAGAAACTGAAGGGATACGACGTTGCCAGTCTCATTATCTATCCCGGAAACTGACAATCCGCTCCGGAAACCCGAACCGCTCATTCTCAGGGCCTGTTTTCGGACAGGCCTTTTTC
>ONXY01000511.1 GCA_900321945.1 uncultured Eubacteriales bacterium
CACCGCCGGGACGAGAAACTGCAGCGGTTCCTCCTCCCCGGCGGAAAGGGCGGCGCAGGAAAGATCCAGACGGATCCGGTCCGCTTCTGCGGAAGCGGAATGAACCGCGACGGTCAGCCCTTCCTCCTCCAGAAGCACGGTTTCCGCGTCCTCCGCGGAACACGGCGAAAGGAGCGGGACAAGGACGGACAGAAGCAGGCAGAATACAGACAGAAACATTTTTTTCATTTCCGCGGCCCGCGTTATTTCAGATTCAGGCGTCCGTCCGCGACGGCGGGAACGGAGCCGAAAAGCTCGCCGGAAGCCGCGTCTTCGCAGTTCATCGTGAAGGAAATCTCCGTGACGCTCTCCGTTCCGGCCAGAAGCTCCAGGGGGACCGAAACGGACAGCGGCTGCCTTTCGTCCTTCACAAGCCCCCAGTACTCTCCGCTTCCGAGAACTTCGACCCCCGGAATCTCAAGAGCGTTTCCGTTGACCGCGAAATCCGCGAAGGCAATGACGGTTTCCGCTTCCGCGATATTGGTGACTTCGGCGGTGATCAGCAGCTGATCCCCGAGAGTTTTCACATAGAAATCTTTGATCAGGACGAGACCGCCGTCGTCGTAGGTGATATTGAAAGGCTCCGGATCCGGGCCGATAACGCGCTTCACCGCGCGCAGATCGCTGGCGTAGCGGTTGCTCTGGCTGTCCTGAATCTCAAAGGAGGCGTAAAGCGCCGCGGGATCCAGCGTTTCCTTCAGGAACCGGAAGGACCAGCCGCCGTCGATCGCCCGGGTCCAGACTTCGTCCTGAACCGTCTCCCACTGATCGAAGGGCAGCAGCGTGCCGAGTTCGTCCCGGACCTCCCTGCGCGACTGCAGGGAAACCGAGATGTCGGAATAATCCCCGAAAACCGTCCGGAAGCTGCCGATCCAGGCCTGCAGCACGTCGTCCCAGACCATCACGCAGCCGGGTTCAAGCGCGTCGTTTTCCGCCGCGCAGCAGATCAGCGCCTTATGAACGGCCGAACCGGATCCGTCCTCGTAGGGCAGGGTCAGGGAGGCGGGGATCAGGACGGTTCCGTCGGGGGACAGGTAATAGGGCAGGGGCGAAGAAAGGGGATTCCCGCCGGCGTCCACCGCGTAAAGAGCGGAATAGGTATACTCGCCGGTGATCCTCTTCGTATCCTCCTTCAGGTCAACCCTGTCCGTGACAAAGGTGAAGCGGTAGCTTCCGTCGTCCAGCTGCTGGAAGACCTTCAGCGAGGCGCCGGCGAAATGGGTGAACTGTTCCTTCTCCTCGTCCAGATCGAGGCAGAAAAGCGTCCGCAGATCCTTGGAGGCTTCCGGAACAACGGTCAGCAGGTTTTCCCACCGGGCCAGCGGCTGGTCCGTCATGATGGCGGTATACCGGATCACGTAGTCCACATAGGACGGAGAGAAGCCGAGTCCCGCGTACACCTCCATGCTGTCCGCGGCCTGCTTCTTGTTGCTGTAGGGATGGTAGAGAGTCAGGCCCAGGCAGCCGTCCACGTCCGCCGCGTGATACGCGACAGCGTCCCGGAAGGCGGACATCAGCGTTTCGCCGGAGCTGCCGCCCTGCTTCTCCAGCTCCCCGATCAGGCTTCCGGCGTCGACCAGGTCATACCCGGAGAAACCGCCGCTTTCGGTGATGCCGAAGGAGACGGAATCCCTGCGGTGGTTGGAGAGGGCGGAGAAGCGTTCCGTATCCACGACCGTCGTTTCGCCGGTAAAGTAATCGTTCATGGCCTGAACGACGGCGGGCATCTTCTCCAGATCAATCACGGAGACGGAGTTCTTTTCGGCCGCGTGCTGGCGGCGGATCGTGTCCCTGTTCTTCTTATAGGTGCTGTCCGCGATCCGGACCGCCGTGTCCAGGACGGATCCGTCGTTTTCCAGACCGGCGAGCCATTCGTAGCCGATTCCGAACATGGAATCCTCGGTCGCGACCATGTATTTCGCGTAGGGATAGACGATGTTGGCGATCTCCGCGGAGCCCATCAGGCAGCAGTCGAAGGTAATGATGTCCAGCCCGCTCTGAGCGAGACGGCTGTTTTCAAACGCCTGCTTCAGCGACAGGGAGTTCATGATTCCCTTGGAAATCAGATCCTTGCAGCAGCCGAGAAGCGGGCCGCCGCCGTGGTCGGAAATAACCAGAATATAGTGATCGGCCGGATAATTGTCCAGACAGTAATCCAGGAAAGCGGTGAGCGTGGCCGGATCGTCCATCGGCGCCAGAGGCATGGTGTCCACGGCTTTCGGCCGGCGGCCGCTGATGTTCACGACGCTCAGCACCTCCGGGTCGAACTGGCTCGCGGCCCAGCGGGGAGTACCGCCGAGCAGGCCGATGGAGTTGACCGCTTCGGTATTGAACCGGGAGGACAGGATGGCGGCCAGCTCGGCGGTCATCTGTCCGTGATCGCGCTCCAGATCCGATCCGCACATGTAGTACATGACGGTATACTGTTTGGGCGCGGCGGTCTCCGCGAAGGCGGAAACCGCGAGTACCGCCAGGAACACGAACAGAACGACGGGAATCCATCTTCTCAGCTTTTTCATCATATGCTCCTTTCTCAGGGACGGATTATTCCGCGGCGGGCGCTTCGAGCTTCAGCGCGTTTATAAAGGCTTCCGCGTCCAGAACGTCGTCGGGAGTCATCTCTTCTCCGGCGGGGAAATACGTGGCGTAATGGTATTCCCCGTTCACAATTGTGACGAAGACCCTGTCGGCCACCCGGATCCAGACGTTTCCGTTGACGGAAAGAAGTTTGTACTCCGTCGCGTCCAGGAGGCCCTCGGCGATCCTTCCGGCCACGGTCTGAAGCGCTGATTCGCTGAGCGAGGCCAGATCCTGCACGTGCTGCGACAGCCGGTCGGATCCCAGCGTCGCCATTTCGATGAAGAAGGAATCATAGACGTCCCGGATAAAGAAATGGCAGTTCTCCCTGATCATGTTGTCCATCAGCTTTTCACCCGCTTCGTCCGTCAGGCGGAAGTAGGCGTCGAGGGACGCGTAGAAATCCTGCGTGAAAGTGTAATAGCTCAGGCCGGCCGTGTTGAGCGTGATCTTCACGCCGCTCTGCGTCGTCACCGTGAAGACGCCGTCCTTGTTTTCCACCTTGTCCGTCGGCGTCAGGGCGCTGGTGATCGTTCTGGTCTTCAGCTCCGGCAGGTCGAACCCGGGCCGGCCCACGCCGATTTCGTCCGAATCGTAGGATTCCTCCGCGAAAACGGGGAGAAGCGAAAGACACAGACAAAGCGACAGCAGGAAACAAACCGTTTTTTTCATGACCGATACCTCCATACTCTTTTACCCGGACGCGCCGGGCACACCTTGTTTCTTCTGCTTCATATAATATGGATCGGGAATCGAAAAGTCAAGCGGCATCCGAAAAAGAATCCCGCGCGGGTAAAGCGTCCCGCGCGGGAACCGTCAGGGAAAAACGGGGCTGCCGTATGACCTTATTCAGCCTGATCCGGCCCGGTTCCGGCGGAATCCCCGGAAGAGGGAACGACCCGGAAGCCGTCCGGTCCGATCCAGACGCCCAGCGGCTCCCCGAGGGCGGCGGGACGGTTCAGGATGATTTCGGCGGAATGAACCGCGTCCTCCCGGCCTTCGCGGAAGAAGGAAACCCCGACGGAGGAGACTTCGCAGCCGGGCTCCGCCAGAGCTCCGCCGGTCAGGATCATTCCCGTGACCAGAGTTTCTCCCGGGGACGGATCGAGCCCGAGCCAGGAGGCGTGCGGAACGGAGGCCGAAACCGGGGAGGATCCGTTTACGGAGCATCCGGACGGCTGAACCAGCAGTTCCCGGTCCGACCGGTTCTCCACCTCCAGGGCGAGGCCGACGCCGTTCTCCCCGAGGAAAACGCTCCGGAGGGAGACGCGGAACCCGTCCGCGTCAGCGAGGACCGGGTACGGGGCCGTAAAGTCCCGCAGTTCCTCCGGCGGCGTGTATACCCGGATCATGTTCATCCCTTCCTCCACATTTTCGGGCTCCCGAATGGTCCAGGGCCGGCTCAGCTCCATAGCGAGGACGGGCTCGCTTACGGCGGAGAACATATGGCCGCCGGCCTCGTACAGCTTCGCGCCGAGACTCAGCCGCGTGATTTCGTCAAAGCCGTGGCTCTGCAGGATCCGGTCGGAAAGCACGACGTCGTACAGGAACGTATCGGCCCCGGACAGCGTCATCTCCATGCTGGAAAGGTAGGCGTGATTCCGGGTCACGACGGTCACCACCTGGCTCGTATCGGGCGGAAGGGATTCGGACACCATCGTTTCGGTCCGGAATCCGTTCAGGGACAGAGCGGAGGGGTTAAAGACGTATCCGCTTCCGTTTTCCAGGAGGAAGGTGAAGGCCAGCATGCCGCCGGCGGACGGCTCGATCTTCATCAGCCTCAGGGTGATCCCGTCCCGCTCACATTCCCCGTAAAACTCCGCGGGCGGAGCGATCCGGGCGACGTCCGCGCCGGAGAACCGGAAGACGGCCTCCTCCTCAAGCGTTTCGCCGCCGGAGGTCCAGACGGCGCTGAAGGACAGGCTGTCCAGG
>ONXY01000105.1 GCA_900321945.1 uncultured Eubacteriales bacterium
CATCCGGGATCCCGCCCGGGAGGAAAGCCTGATCGCCCGCTGCCGGGAGAAGATCTCCGACCCCGCGGTTCAGGAACGGTACGTTTCATTCCAGCGGAACGTCATCGACGTTTCCTGCTCCTATCAGGAGAGCCTGATCCGCGGCCGCAGGATCGCCTACAGCGGCGTGGAGGGCGCTTTCGCCCACATCGCCGCCCGCCGGCTTTTCCCCGAAGCCCGGTATGTGGGCTTTTCCGGTTTTGAGCAGGCTTACCGCGCCGTGGAGAACGGCGAATGCGACTGCGCCGTGCTTCCGCTCGAAAACAGCTATGTCGGCGAGGTGGGGTCCGTGATGGATCTGCTGTTTACCGGCAGCCTCTTCATCAACCAGGTGACGGAGCTGCCCGTCCGGCACGCGCTGATCGGTCTTCCCGGCGCCTCGGCCGACTCGGTCAGGACGGTTTACAGCCATCCCCAGGCGCTCCATCAGTGCGAAGCTTATATCCGGAAGCGGGGTCTGGAAACGGTGGACTGCGCCAACACCGCCCTGGCCGCGAAAAAAGTCCTGGAACTGAACGATCCTTCCGCCGCCGCCGTCGCGTCGGAGGAAACGGCGGAGCTGTACGGCCTGCAGCTGCTGGACAACGGGATTCACGACGCGGCCAACAACACCACCCGCTTCGCGGTGCTCAGCCGCAGTCAGCACCGTCCGGCCAGGTCCGGCGTGCGGGACAATGCCGGCTTCATCCTCGTCTTCACCGTGCAGAACAAGGCCGGCGCTCTCGCGCAGACGCTGAACATCATCGGCGCCCACGGCTACAACATGAAAGCCCTGCGTTCCCGGCCCATGAAGGATCTGCAGTGGAACTACTATTTCTACGTCGAGGCCGAGGGAAACATCTCCGGGGAAAACGGCGAAATGCTCATGCGGGAGCTGGGCGCGCTCTGCGCCAGGCTGAAGCTGGTCGGGATCTATTAATCAGGCGCGCTTCCCGGACGGAAGGCGCGGCGTACAGAGGTATTGTCCATGATGAACATGGTTTTCAGGCGGGAAATGCCCACAGCCAACGTCATTCAGGAGATGTATCCCCTTTCGGAATCCATGCGGGAAACCAAGCGCCGGAATGACGAGGCCGTGCAGGCGGTCTTCACCGGGGGCAGCGGGAAGCTTCTGCTGGTCATCGGCCCGTGTTCGGCGGACCGGGAGGACGCGGTGCTGGAATACATCGGCCGTCTGCGTCTGGTACAGGAAAAGGTGCGTGAAAAGATCGTCATCGTGCCGCGGATCTATACCAATAAACCGCGCACCACCGGCGAGGGCTACAAGGGCATGCTGCATCAGCCGGATCCCACCCATTCCCCGGATCTGCTCCGCGGGCTGCTGTCCATCCGGAAGCTTCATATCGACGCGCTGGATCAGACCGGCTTTTCCTGCGCGGATGAAATGCTGTATCCGGAGAATCACCGTTATCTTTCGGACTGTCTCAGCTATGTGGCCGTAGGCGCCCGTTCGGTTGAGAACCAGCTTCACCGGCTCACCGCCAGCGGCCTGGATATTCCCGTGGGTATGAAGAACCCGACCGGCGGCGATCTGCGGGTCATGATGAACTCCGTCCGCGCCGCACAGTGCTCCCACACCTTCGTCTATTCCGGATGGGAGGTGCAGAGCGCCGGCAACGCCATGGCCCACGCCATTCTGCGGGGATACAGCAACAAGCACGGCCAGAGCGTGCCCAATTATCATTATGAGGATCTGCGTTTTCTCTGCGATCTGTACCAGGAGAGCGGCCTGAAGAACCCGGCCGTCATCGTGGACTGCAACCACGCCAATTCCGGAAAGCAGTTCGATCAGCAGCCGCGCATCGCCATGGAGATTCTCCACTCCATGAAAGTCAACGCGGATATCCGCTCCATCGTCAAGGGACTGATGATCGAAAGCTATCTGGAAGACGGGTGTCAGAAGCCCGAGGAAGGAGTTTACGGAAAATCCATTACGGATCCCTGCCTGGGATGGGAGAAAACGGAAAAAATGATTCTTGAGATGGCGGATTACCTGTAAAAAGAGCTCCGGATCCCGGAGCGGAATGAACAAGCCCGCCGGACGGCACTGTCCGGCGGGCTTGTTGTCTCTTTATCTCCCGGCTGATTACTGTCTCCGGTTCCGGACCTCGTTCCGCTCCAGCCGGATGGCGTTCAGCATTTCGCTGATGCTGCGGTCCGCGTCCATCAGCTGCTGGTCCACGAAGTCCAGCGTGTTTTTCCTGAGCAGGGCCGTTTCCTTCTGGGTCTTTTCCCGGAGCTCGTCGCTTTCCACCCTCGCCCGGCGGACGATGCTTTCCTCCTCGATCATCTGGCGCGCCTTTTTCTCCGCGTCCTCCAGCATACGGGCGCTTTCGGCGCGGGCGGCCTCCACGCAGGCCGCGGCTTCCTGGTTCGCCTTGTCCATCATCGCGCCGGCTTCCTGATTCGCCCTTTCCATCAGGGCGCGGGCTTCCTGCGTCGCCTGCTCGATCAGGTTCCGCGCCTGGGAGTCGGCCTCGCCGGTCGTCTGCCTTGCCTGGTTTTCGGCGGCCTCCAGAATCTCTTTTCTCTTTTTCTCAACATCGTCCCGGATGATCTGCTCGTCGCGGACGATGATCGCGGCCTTTTTCACCGTGTCCGGAAGCGTTTTCTCCAGAAACTCCAGTTTTTCCATCATGGACACACGGCTCACGACGCAGTTGTCCGCGTTGATCAGCGTTTTTTTCGCGTTTTTCAGCTCGTCCTGGAGATCCCGCACGGTATTCACGCAGTTCTCCGCCGACCTGATGTCGGAAGCCGTCCCGGCGGCCGGGGTCTCTTCCGCTTTCGGTTCTCTGTTCTGGGATCTCCTTCTCGGCGTCTCCATGTTCCATCCTCCTCCGCGTCCACCGGATTTTACCGATCTGTGCGTTTTTCCCTTTTCCGTTATGAATTCGACAGGCGTCCGGTAATTTCCTCCGCGCATTCCGGAGGAAGAAAATTACGGATATCCCCGCCGAAGGCCGCGATCTCCTTCACCGCGGAGGAGGAAATCCAGGCGTATCCTTCCCCGGCCGGCATGAGCAGGGTCTCCATCTCCGGATTCAGCATCCGGTTCGCCTGCGCGGCGATGATCTCGCCGTCCGATTCCGACGCGCTCCGCACGCCCCGGACGACCGTCCGCTCGCCCTTTCCGCGCATGTATTCGCTCAGCAGTCCGTCCCACCGCTCCACGCGCACGTTTTCCATTCCGCGGCAGGCTTTCCGCAGCAGCTCCGTCCGTTCCTCCGGGGTAAAAACGCCCCGCTTCCGGACGTTCACCATCACCACCACGGTTACCCGGTCGAACAGCGCCGCGGCTCTGCGGATCAGGTCGGTGTGGCCCCTGGTCACCGGATCAAAGGACCCCGGTATCACGCATCCGCTCATAGATTGTCACCCCGCAAAATCCCCATTTTCGGTCCTTTACCGCCCGCAGCCATTCCGCCGTCTTCGGGCGGGTTTCCGCCTGATGCTCCAGAACAACCCACCCGTCCTCCGCCAGCAGGGGCTTCAGCTTCTCCGTCAGATCCGTCAGATCCGTCAGAGCGTATGGCGGGTCCAGAAAAACCAGGTCGAACCGTTCTCCTTCCCGCCGGAGGGTTTCCAGTGTGTTTTCCCATTCGCTCAGCAGCGTCCGGGTCCGGTCCCCGAAGCCGAGAACCCCGATATTCCGCTCTTCCGTCCGGTGAGCCTCCCGGTTCCGGTCCGCCAGCACGGCGAAAGCCGCGCCGCGGCTCAGCGCTTCAAGGCTCAGCGCTCCGCTGCCCGCGAACAGGTCCAGCACCCGGGCGTCCATGCACCGGCCCTGCAGCATATTGAACAGGTTTTCCCTGACCCGGTCCAGCGTAGGCCGGGTGTCCAGGCCCGGAGGCGTCTCGATCTTCCGGCCTCTGGCGCTTCCAGCGATAATTCTCAGCATCTTTCCCGTACCGTCCGCGTCAGTTCAGCTGTTCCGGAGTCTTTGGCCGCTGCGTCCGGGCTTTTCTTTCCCGCTTTTCCTTCCGGGCCCTGCTCCTTCTGTTTTCCGCGATCCCGGTATGAATCCTCGTGCGTTCCCTGCGTCCCTGCAGGTATCCGGTTCCGAACGCCAGCGCCGGCAGGAGCGTCAGCAGGGGGCTCAGCCGCTCCGCCAGCAGAAGCCCGTCCCTGTTCTCCGATCCGGTCATGCTGATGAACGGCATGATGACGATCCGGACCAGCAGCCGCAGAATATCCGTGAACTGAAGGCCTTCCCGGGCGGTATAGGCGACCAGCGCGTCCCCGATTTCGCTGCGCTGCTGGAAGGCGCTCATCCAGCCCGGCAGCGCTCCGTACCCGGTGGTCTGCTTTTTCGTCACCACAGCCAGCACGGCGGCGGCGATCAGGAAGGGCAGGGTTCCGAGGAAGCCCGTCAGGTATCCCTTCAGCGGATGGAAGCAGACGGCCCGCTCGGACGCGGAAAAGGGCTGTCCCTTCTCCTGCCGCTGCCAGAGGATCTCCCCCCGGGCCACCGCCTCCGCTCCGCGGCTGACGGCGTTGTTGTAGAAAATGAACATCACCAGGATCACCACAGCCAGGTTCAGTCCGATCCGGAGCAGATCGCTGCCCATGTTCATCATCGTGCAGACCAGAAAGGATACGAAAACCGTCAGAATCATCACGCCGAAAAAGGCCAGCGCGGACCTGACGGTCCGCTCGTCCGCCGGCGAACCGGTCAGAAAGGGCTTCTCCACCGGCTTTACCGGCTTTTTGCTTTTGTTCGTCATTTTCCGGTTCACTCCTCCGCAGTTTCGTTCCGGATTTCCCGCGGCACCCGGCTGCCGCAGCTGAGCAGGATCTCATAGGAGATCGTCCCGCTCCAGCGGGCCAGGTCCTCCGCCGTGATGGTTTCCGTCCCGTCCGTTCCGATCAGTACCACCGGATCCTCCGGCTTTACCCCGGGAATATCCGTCACGTCAGCCATCATCTGATCCATGCAGATCCGGCCGACGATTTTCGCGCGTCTGCCGCGGATCAGCACCTCCGCCTTTCCGCCTGCCGCCCGGTGGTACCCGTCGCCGTATCCGCAGGTGACCGTGGCGATCCGGGCCGGTTTCTCCGCCCGCCAGATCCGCCCGTAGCTGACGAAGGCGCCGGCGGGCACCTCCTTCACATAGCTGACCTTCGCTTCCCACCGCATGCAGGGCCGCAGTTCCAGCCCTGTTTCCACAGGCGGATAGCCGTACAGGCTGATGCCTTCCCGTACCATGTCCAGCGACCATTCCGGGTGCCGGATCGCCGCCGCCGAATTGGCGCAGTGCCGGATCACGCCGAGCCCCTCGCTCAGGGACCGGAACCGGCGGAACTGCTCCTCGGAATAAATCTCCCCTTCCGGGCCGCCGTCCGCGTCGCTGAAATGGGTAAAAACGCCGGTCAGAATCACCCGGGGTTCGGCCCGCAGCGCGTCCAGCACCGCGTCTCTCTCCGTCTCCGACCGGACGCCCAGCCTGCCCATGCCGCTGTCGATCTGCAGGTGTACCCGTACGTCCCTGTCCAGGATCCGGGCCGCCGCCCCGCAGATCCGGACCATCTCCGGACTGCAGACGCTCAGGGTCAGGCCCGCGGCGGCTCCCCTCTCCGTGTCCTCTTCGCTGACGGCGCCGAGCACCAGAACCGGAACCTCCCGCAGCCCGGCTTCCCGCAGCCGTATGCCTTCATCCGCCGTGGCCACGGCCAGCGCCTCCGCGCCGCCCTTCAGCGCCGCCCGGGCGGCGGTTTCAGCTCCGTGTCCGTATCCGTCCGCCTTCACCACGGCCATGATTTTCGTGCCGTCCGGCACAGCCGCCCGCATGGCGGCCATATTGTGCCGGATGGCCTCCGCGTCGATGATCCTCCTGTTCCGGGCCCTCATTCCGCTGTCCTCCCTCCGGCGCCGGAACCGTTTTTTTCCGTCTCGTGCCGGTGAATCTGATCGTTCAGCAGGTTGATATCCCCGCACCCCATGGTCAGCACCAGATCCCCGGGACGCCAGTGCTCCCGAAGGTACCGCTCCGTATCGTCGAAGCCGGGGGTCCATACGGCGTCGATTCCGCGCTCCCGCATTCCCGCCACCAGCATGCCGCTGTTCAGATCCCCCGGATCCGGCTCCCGGGCGGCGCAGATATCCGTCACCAGGGTAAAGTCCGCCTCCTCCGTGCAGGTCAGATAATCCCGGAACAGGGACCGCACCCGGCTGAAAGTATGGGGCTGCATCACCGCCCAAAGCCGTCCCTCGCACCGTTTCCGCGCGATGGACAGCGCGTTCCGCATCTCCGCCGGGTTATGCCCGTAATCGTGGAAAATCTCCACGCCGTCGATCGTGTCCGTCAGCTCGAACCGGCGGTGGGCGCCCGCGAAGCTTTCCAGGCTTGCCGCCGCCTTTTCGGCGGGCAGGCCCATCGTCTCCGCCGCCGCCAGCGCGCCGAGAGCGTTCATGACGTTGAACCGCCCCGGAACGCCCATCCGGATATGGGTCCTCCGGACGCCGTTTACGGTCAGGTCGAAGGAAGCGTATCCTTTTTTATCCTCCTCATAGTTCTCCGCGCGCCAGTCGTTGTCCGCGCCGAAGCCGAAAAAAACCTTCCGGCAGGACAGCTTTCCGATCTGCCTCCGGACCCTGCGGTCGTCCCCGTTTCCGATGGCGGCGCCGTCCTCCGGCAGCAGGCGCAGGAACTCCCCGAACGTTTCCTCGATCTCGTCGAGATCCCGGTAGCAGTCCAGATGGTCCGCGTCGATGTTCAGCACCAGCGCCACCGTGGGTTTCATGTGCAGAAAGCTCCGGTTGAACTCGCACGCCTCAGCCACGAAAATGCCGCTCTTCCCGACCCGGGTACTCCCCCCGACGGCGTCCAGCCGGCCGCCGATATGAATGCTGGGATCCATGCCGTTCTCCAGCAGCATCTGGCTCAGCATGGCCGTCGTGGTGGTTTTTCCGTGGGCGCCGCAGACGCCCGCGGCCATCGGGTAGCCCTCCATCAGCTGGCCCAGCAGATACGCTCTCTCCAGCGTGGGAATTCCGAGCCTCTCCGCCTCTTTCCGCTCCGGGTTGTCCGCCCGGATGGCGGCGGAATAGCACACCAGGGCCGCGCCGCGGACGTTTTCCGCCCGGTGGCCGATAGCGACCTCCGCGCCCTTCTCCCGGACCGTGCCGATCAGATAGCCCTCGTCCCGGTCGCTGCCGGAAACGGCGTATCCCCTGTCCAGAAGCATCTCCGCCAGCCCGCTCATGCTGCTGCCGCCGATGCCGATCAGATGAATCCTCTGTCCCTGATAATCCCGGATATGGGGTATCTTCACGCTTCGCACCTTCTCCCGCCTTATTCCACCGTGATCTTCGGGTTTTTCCGGCTGGGCCTGTACAGCACGAACCGCCTGCCGATATGCTGTATCGGTTCCGCGCCGGTCTTTTCGCACAGCTCCTGAAGCGCCTCGCGCGCGTCCAGCGGGCATCCCTGCTGCACGCAGCCCTTGACCAGCTCCCGGGCCTCCAGCGCGTCCCCGCATTCACGGACCGTGTTCTCCCCGATGCCTTCCTTCCCGATAAACAGGATCGTTTCCAGCGTATTTGCCATGCTCCGCAGCGCGGCTCTCTGTTTTCCCGTCATGTCCGTATTCCCCCAGCCGTTTCAGTTTCTTATTCCACAAAGTCAAATTCCATATCCCCGATCCGGACCGCAGATCCCTCTCCGGCTCCGGCCTCCCGCAGCGCGTCGATGACGCCCTGCCGCCGCAGCGTCCGGTGGAACCAGTTCAGGCTGTCCGGATCGTCGAAATTCACGGTCTCCAGCAGCCGTTCCATCCCCGGTCCTTCCACGAAATAGGACGCCCCGTCGAAGACGATCCGGAAATCCTCCTCTTTCTTTTCCGGCTCCGGTTCTTCCTCCTCCTCGTAATGCAGAACGGGAGGAAGGTTCTCCAGTTCACGGGCCGCTTCGTCCAGCAGCGCGTCGAAGCCCTGATGCGCCGCGGCGCTGACGGCGAATACGGGCCAGCCCGTCGCGGCCGCCAGGGCCTTCATCCGCTCCAGGTTTTCCTCCGCTCCGGGCAGGTCCATCTTGTTGCATACGATGATCTGGGGCTTTTCGCTCAGGTTCCCGTAGCGTTCCAGCTCGGTGTTGATCTGATCGAAATCGTCCAGGGGATCCCGGCCCTCGCTGCCGCTGATATCCACGACGTGCATCAGCAGCCGGGTTCTCTCCACATGGCGGAGGAAATCGTGTCCGAGGCCCGCGCCGTCCGCGGCGCCCTCGATCAGCCCGGGAATATCCGCCAGCACCATGTCCTGCCCGAAGCGGCGCACGATGCCCAGGTTCGGCGTCAGGGTCGTGAAGTGGTAGTTCCCCACCCGCGGCTTCGCGCTGGTCACCACCGAAAGGATGGAGCTCTTTCCCACGTTCGGATAGCCCACAAGCCCGATGTCCGCGATGGTTTTCAGCTCCAGCCGCAGCGTACGGATCTCCGTCTTCATGCCGGGCTTGGCGAAGTTCGGCGCCTGCCTCACGGCGGTGGCGAAATGGCTGTTTCCCCATCCGCCCCGGCCGCCCCGCAGCAGCACGCGGGTCTCCCCGGCCCGGTCCATGTCCGCCATGATACGGTCGTTTTCCGCGTCCCGCACCACGGTGCCGACGGGCACCTTGATCGTCAGGTCCGCGCCCTTCTTTCCGGTGCGCAGCCCGCTCATGCCGTCCCCGCCGTTCTCCGCCGTATACTTGCTCCGGAAACGGAAATCCAGCAGCGTGTGCATGTTCTCGTCCGCGTACAGCAGCACGTCCCCGCCCCGGCCTCCGTCCCCGCCGTCGGGTCCGCCGTTCTGGACGTACTTTTCCCGATGGAAGGAGGCGGATCCGTTGCCGCCGTTGCCCGCCTTCGCGGTGATCTTTACCTGATCCACAAAATTCGACATATCCGTTCCTCAGAGCGCGGTCCGCCCGGTTTCCGCCGGCTCCGGCCCGCGCCGTTCCGTTCCTTTTTCAGTTCCTCAGCGAGTGCAGCGGCGCCGGAATCCGCCCGCCCCGGGCGATGAAATCCGCGTTCCCGCACGCGTTCACGGGCATTACCGGAGCGAAGCCCAGCAGCCCGCCGAACTCCACCCTGTCCCCGGCCTTCTTCCCCACCGCGGGAATCACCCGGACCGCCGTCGTCTTGTTGTTCACCACGCCGATGGCGGCCTCGTCCGCGATGATTCCGCTGATGGTCTCCGCGCTGGTGTCCCCCGGGACGGCGATCATGTCCAGCCCGACGGAGCAGACGCAGGTCATGGCCTCCAGCTTCTCAAGAGACAGCCGCCCCGCGGCCGCCGCCTCGATCATGCCGATATCCTCGCTCACCGGAATGAACGCGCCGCTGAGCCCGCCCACATGGTTGCTGGCCATGACGCCGCCCTTTTTGACGGCGTCGTTCAGCAGCGC
>ONXY01000139.1 GCA_900321945.1 uncultured Eubacteriales bacterium
ATCGTCGATGCGCACCGGATCGGTGAACCGCGCACGATTTGCCGCGGAGACCGGGAAGGAAAGCAGAGGGACCCGGGAACGGGCAGACGGTACCGGCAAAGCACTGCAGAGGGGGAGTGACCTGTGAGAGAAAAGATCATCCTGGCCCCGGGGCTGAACGGAAAAGAGCTTATCGGAAGCCTCGCGCTCCACGGTGTCAACTGCATCGGCGTACGAATCTGCGGGGCGGCGGAGCTGGCCCGCCTTGCGCTCATGCGCTCCGGCATTTCGATCGTCGAGGACTTTGTCAGCGCGAGGGAAGAGGCGGCGCTTACGGCGGAGGCGGTGACCGGGGAGCCGTACTTCGAAAAGGCTTCCTTTTCCGACATACGGGAGATCACGGCGGCGATCCGGAAAATGAGGAGGCTCGTCACGGCCCGGGATGAGGAGAAGGTCCTCCGGGAGAAGCTGCCGTCCGGGATCTTTACGGAAAAGAACGAGGCGCTGCTTCACGTCTGTCAGCGCTATCTGTCGATCCTCGCGTCACGGAAGGCCGTGGATGCGGTCTCGCTGATCCGAAGGGCCGCCTGTGAGAGCGCTGCGGTCGACGCGGACTTCTTCACCCTGAAAGAGTACCCTCCGGATCCTCTGGAGAAAACACTGCTCCGTCGGGTATCCGGCGGAGCGGTCACCGAAACGGACCTGCGGGAGCTCTTCGGGAAAGAGAGCCGGCCGCTTCGGATCGGGAGCATCCGGGAGTGCTACGGCGCGCCGAACGAAGTGGAGTCGATCCTTGCGGACATCTATGCGGGAAAGCCTCTGGACCGGTGCACGGTGGCCGTTACGGATCCCCTGACCTACGGGCAGCTGTTCTTCGATTATGCACTGCTCTATGACATTCCCGTCACCTTCGGGTGCGGGATCCCCATCATCAATTCCAACCCTGCCCGACTGCTGACACTGTATCACCGCTGGACCACCGGAGGATTTTACGGAGCGGCCGCGATCGGCGCGCTGCTTTCGAGCCCCGCGTTTGACAGGGAGAAGCTGATCGAACGGTTCCCGGAGAGGGATGCGGAGTTCCGCTGGAGCACCTTTTACGAGGTCCTTGGGAACCTTCGCCTTACGAACGATCCGGCCGTCAACAGAGCGCGGATCGCCGCGTTCGGGAAGGCGACGGAGGAAGAGCTCGCGCTGATCTCCGGAGAAGACGCGAAGGAATACGGGAACATACGGCGGAAACGGAGCTGCATCCCCTGCCTCGAGATCATGGGCAGGGAACTCGGACTGCCGGCCGAGGACTTCATCTCCCGCTACGCCTGCATCCGCAGGGGGAGCGATTCGAACGCGGACCGGCTTCTCATGATGCTGGATATTGCCGCGTCAAGGGCCATATACGATGAACTGAAGGTGATCCGCGGCTCCGGGTTCGCACAGTCTGCCGATGACGTCATCCCCGATATCCTGAAGAGCGCGGTATGCGCACAGCGCAGTGAGCCCGGCAGACTTCATGTGACCGGCATCGACGGAGCCGTATCTTCCCTCAGAGAGCATCTGTATCTCGCGGGGCTGTCGGCATCGAAGTACCCCGGATCTCCGAAGGAGGACCATCTGCTGCTGGACGCGGATCTGAAGCTCTTCGGAGCGGATGCGGAGGACTTCACGTCGAAAGGCGGCATCCTGCGGAAAAAAGAGCGGCTGCTGTCCCTGGCGAAGCTGGCGGCGGCGCTCGGGACGGAGGTCTGCATTTCCTATGCCGGGCTGAATGTGTCGGAACTGAAGCGGGACAATGCGTCGTCTCTGGTCTTTGAACTGTTCCGGGAGGCATGCGGAGAAAACGCCGCGACGGGGGAACTGGAGGCGCGCACCGTGAGAGTCGCGTATTTCGAGCCGGCCGTCTCCGTGTCCAGACTGATCGGAAAGGCGTATACGGAGGGGATCGCCGTCACCCCCGCGGAAGGACCGGAGCCGCCGCCGGCGCCGGCTGTCTCCCGGGACCCGGACAGGGCCTGGTCGCCCACGGCGCTGGAGACCTTCTTCGGATGCCCCCGCAGGTTCATGCTGGCTTATCTTCTCGGCATTCCGGAACCGGAGGACTGCGAGCCCTTCGTGATCATGAATGCCGCGGATACCGGGACGCTGGCCCATTCCCTGATGGAGCGGCTGGGCGGGACCGGTATGGGCAGGGAAGCGTTCCTCACGCTGTCCGGGGAGTACTTTGAGCGGTTCCTTGCACAGCATCCTCCGCTGATCCCGGAAAATGTTCCGGCAGAGAAGGAACGGTTTCTGGAGATGATGGGATCGGCCTATGACATGGATCCGCACAGGGAGATCGAACTGGAGGAAGAGGACATCTCCTGCACCCACGAGTGCGGGATCCGGATCCACGGCTTCCCGGACCGCGTGGAAAAACTGGAGGACGGGACCTGTCTTGTCGTGGATTTCAAGAGCGGAAGAAAGATCGTCCATGCGCCGGACGACATCGACAGCTGCCTGCAGGTCGTCCTCTATGC
>ONXY01000094.1 GCA_900321945.1 uncultured Eubacteriales bacterium
ATTGACAGATGCGCAGTTTGATCCCGAAACGCATCTGATCCGGGATTGCGACAAATTGGGCTGGTGTTTTGTGGATTGGGCGCTTCCATTGAACAAGCAGTTCTGCGCCCAGGCGATCTGGATTTACTGCGCCCGGGCCGCGCTGCAGATGAAAGCCGACCCCGCGCTGGAAGAAAAAGTCACGCTTCGCAGAGAAGCAGCCAGGAAGCATTGGTATGATCAGAAACAGCATTTGTTCGTCAGCGGCGAGGCGCGGCAGGTCTCCTGGGCCTCCCAGGTGTGGGCTGTGCTGTCGGGCATCGCGGAAGGAACGGACGCCGCCGCCTGTCTGGACGCCGTGGCAGCCTTTCCCGACGCGGTGCCCATGGTAACGCCCTACATGATGCACCACTACGCGGAGGCTCTGTGCCGGGTAAACCGCAAAGCGCAGGCCCGTCAGGTGCTCCGGGATTACTGGGGCGCGATGGTCGATCTGGGCGCGGATACCTACTGGGAGCTGTTCAATCCCGCCGATCCCGATGAATCCCCCTACGGCTCTCCTGTGGTCAACAGCTGCTGCCATGCCTGGAGCTGCACACCCGCCTGGTTCCTGAGAAGCGGCATTCTGGAGGAACACGCATATAATACAGGGGAATCATTTCTGACCTGGACGGCGTGATCCGTCTGAATCCTGACGCCACGTTTATGCCAGTTTACCAGGAAATACAGAACATAATCAAAAATATTTGGGAAGCAAGCGCCTGTATCGGGCGGGAATAAATGGCAGAGTCCCGGAAACCCTGTATTCATGCGGGTTCCGGGACTGTGCCGTTCATGAAGTTTTGAAAGGTCCGTCATATCGCGGAGACCGCGCTTCTCCGCTCACGCCGGGCAGGTTCGGTGTCCGGGAATACCGGACAGACCGGCCTTCATGACGCCGATACACAGCCTGGCGCGCGTCTGTCACTGCGGAGCCTCGGTATCAGCTGTCCGCCGATATCCGGGACGGAACCATTGTCAGCGCGATCCGCTTCTTCTTTTCGTCCACGCTGACCACCCAGACTCTCACCACGTCCCCCACCTTCACCGCTTCCGAGGGATGCCTGATAAATCTTTCCGACATCCGGCTGATGTGCACCAGGCCGTCCTGGTGGACTCCGATATCCACAAACGCGCCGAAATCGATTACGTTGCGCACGGTACCCGTCAGTTCCATACCGGGCTTCAGGTTCTTCATGTCCACCACGTCCGTGCGCAGCACGGGCGCGGGCAGCTCGTCGCGGGGATCCCTGCCGGGCTTTGCCAGTTCCGCCAGCATATCGTTCAGCGTCGGCAGGCCGGTTCCGGTTTCCGCCGCCAGTTTTTCGCGGCCGTAGCGGTCCGCCCTCAGAATCACGTCCGCCGCGCCGCCCCGGATCTCCTTCAGATCGTATCCCAGCTTTTCCAGCAGCAGCTTCGCCGCGTCGTAGCTCTCCGGATGCACCGCGGTGGCGTCCAGCGGGTTTCTGCTGTCCCTGACCCGCAGGAAACCCGCGCACTGCTCGAAGGCTTTCGGTCCCAGCTTCGGTACCTTTTTCAGCGCCGCCCGGCTGGCGATGCCGTTTTCCTCCCGGTATGCCACGATGTTCTTTGCCAGCGCGGGGCCGATGCCCGCCACGTGGCTCAGCAGTTCCGCGGACGCCGTGCTGACCTCCACGCCGACCTGGTTCACGCACTGTTCCACCACGCCGTCCAGCGCCGCTGTCAGTTCGTTCTGTTTCAGGTCGTGCTGGTACTGTCCCACGCCGATCGCTTTGGGTTCGATCTTCACCAGTTCCGCCAGCGGATCCTGCATGCGGCGGGCTATGGAAACGGCGCTGCGCTGGGTAACGTCAAAATCCGGAAATTCTTCCGCCGCCAGTTTGCTGGCGCTGTAGACCGATGCCCCCGCCTCGTTGACAATCATATATGCCGTACCCGGCATTTCCGGCAGCAGGGACGCGATAAACTGCTCGCTTTCCCGGCTGGCGGTTCCGTTGCCGATGGCGATGGCGGTGATCCCGTATTTCTTTACGAATCCCCTGATCAGTTTCGCGGCGGCGGCCTTTCCGGCCTCGTTGCCGGGCAGCGTGAAGTATCCCACGCCTGTGTCCAGCACCCTGCCGTTCTCATCCACCACCGCCAGCTTGCAGCCCGTCCGGAAACCCGGGTCCACCCCCAGGGTAACCTTCCCCCTGATAGGCGGCTGCATCAGCAGCTGGTGCAGGTTGTCGCTGAACACCCTGATGGCGCTGACGTTCGCCCGGTCGGTCAGGTCGTTCCGGATCTCCCGTTCCAGGGACGGGAATACCAGCCGTTTCCAGGCGTCCCCGCAGGCTTCCGCCACCTGTTCCGCGGCGCCGGTACCGTTCCGCACAAAGGCTCTCCGGATCAGCTCCAGCGCCTTCTCTTCCGGCGCCTCCAGCGTCACCTTCAGGAACTCCTCCCGTTCGCCCCGGTTCACCGCCAGAATCCTGTGCGGCGCTATGGTTCTCACCGGCTCCCGGAAGTCGTAATACATGCTGTATATGCTGTCCTCTTCCTTCGCGGCCGTGCTGCGAAGAATGCCCTCCCGGTTCAGCAGCGTCCGGAGTTCCTTCCGGATCCCGGCGCTGTCGCTCACCGTTTCCGCAATGATATCCCGCGCGCCGGCCAGCGCCGTTTCCGCGTCCGGCACGTTCTTCTCCGCGTCGATATACTTCGCGGCTTCCGCTGCGGGATCCCCGTCCTGCTGCAGCATCAGCCGCAGAGCAAGCGGTTCCAGCCCCCGCTCCCTCGCCGCGGTGGCGCGGGTCCGCCGTTTCGGCCGGTATGGCCGGTAAATATCTTCCAGCTCGCTCAGCGTGGCCGCCTTTGCCAGCTGCGCTTTCAGCCCGTCGGTCATCACGCCCAGTTCTTCCAGCGAGGCGGCGGTTTCCTCCCGGCGCTTCTCCAGGTTCCGCAGATATTCCAGCCGTTCCGCCATCTCCCGCAGCACCTGGTCGTCCATCGACCCGGTCGCTTCTTTCCGGTATCGGGCGATAAAGGGAATCGTGTTCCCCGCGTCCAGCAGTTCCACGGCCGCCTGCACCTGCTGCGGCCGCAGTCTGAATTCTCCCGCCAGTCTGTTCACAAAATCCATGCGCTGCTCTCTCCTTGTCCTGAAAAACATATTCCGCCGTCCGGGCGGTTTTTCCATATATGTACGGCATTCTGCCGGAGGCCTCAGCTCAGCTTTCTGTACTCCCGCGGCGACAGGCCCGTGGCTTTTTTGAACGCGTCCCCGAAATAATTGCTGTCGCTGAATCCGCACCGGTCCGCGATCTGCGTCACGGTCAGTTCCGAATTCAGCAGCAGGTCGCAGGCCTGGCGGATCCGGTAGTGAATCAGGTATTCCCGGACGCCGAAGCCCGTCTCCTGATGAAAGACCCGGGAGAGATGCGAAGGGCTGACCGCGAAATGGGCCGCCGTCTCTGTCAGGGTAATCTGTTCTCCCGCGTGCTCGCAGAGATAGGCCGCCACCTCCCGCATACGGCTGTGGGAGGCGTCCTCGTTCCCGTCGTTCTCTTCCGTTCCGTCGCGGTACCGCTGCAGGGAAATCAGCAGTTCGGCCAGAAGCGCCATGCAGAGGCTTCTTCCCAGCGCGGGCTGGTTTTCATATTCATACAGCATCCGGTTCACCAGCAGCAGAACCGCTTCCCGGCGCTGAACCGGAGCCTTTATTTTTCCCGCCCGGAATCCGGTTCCCGAAACTTTCGCTCCCAGAAACGCGTCAATCTTTCCGGCGGTATCCGCGGAAAAGGAGATCACGTACTTTGTATTCTGCCCGTGGGAGGTGAAATCCGTCTTGTGCAGCGTTCCGGCGGGAATCAGGGCAAAATCCCCGGTCTGCAGCCGGTACGTTCTCTGTCCGATAAACACGCTGCAGCGGCCTTCCGCGATATAGAAAAGCTCGTGATACCTGTGAAAGCGTTCGTTCTCTTCGCGTGCCTGGCCGATCTGGCTTTCTTTCAGTATTTTGAAGTCCACCGTCCGGCGTTTCCGCTCCATGGTTTTCCCGCTCCTTTCCATGCCCCGCTCCGACTTCGCCTGGCTGCGGAGCGCCTTCCGCGCGGGGTATTATACCCCGTTTTCCCTCCGCTGACAACAAAAAATCTGTAGTTTTTGGAATTATTGCGGAAAATTCAGTAGATTTTCAATTATTTTTGTTGTATCATCTCCCGCGTTCCCGGAAATCCGGACAATCCGCCCCGGGAACGGAATCATTCAGCGATAAAGGAGATTTGAAATAAAATGAACGCGAATATTCAGAATACGGAAAAAAACGCCAATGTCTGGAGCCGCTTCTTTGAGATGGTCCGGAAAACGGCTGCCCGCTCCTCCCGCGGCGGTCTGGAGTTTTACAGCCGCAGCGCCGTTTCCGCGCTGCTGACCATGCAGTCCGGTTTCAAGTCTGAACAGCTCTGAGTCCGCGGCAGGAAAAAACGGTTTTCCGGCCTTTCCGAAAAGCAGTGCCGGCTGATTTCGCGAAATCAGCCGGCACTTTTCATATGCCTGTCGGCCCGTCGGGGCGTCCGTCCGGGGGCGCCCTCCGGTTTTCTCCTCAGGATCTGATTTTTTCCAGTCTGTACAGCCGCTCCCCGTCAAGCTCCGCTTTCCCGTCTTTGAATGTATAGCCCATCTTCCGGTAGAACGGGAGGCCGGTGATGGAAGCCGGAATCTCGATCCGTTTCGCGCGCAGGGCAAACGCGTCTTTTTCCAGCGTTTCCACGATGGCCCGTCCGAGGCCTTTTCCCTGACAGTCCGGATGAACGAAGATGCTGAACAGGCTGCTTTCATCCTCTTTGCCCCAGTAGGGGCCGATGGCTCCGCAGCCGACGACCGCCCCCGCCTCTTCGGCGACGTAGAAGTGCGTCCAGGACGCCCTCTGCAGAATATGCTCCGGCGTCTGCGTTTTCACGAGCTCTTCCATGACTTCGGCCGGATAATCGCCGACGTTGGAGACGCGCATCGTTGTGATAATCAGATCCGAAACCGCCTTCGCGTCCTGTTCTCTCAGCCTTCTGATAATCATTTTCCTCATCCTCCCGGTCGTCCGTCCTGCCGCTCAGGCCGCTCTTTCCCCGCCCGGACGGAACCGCGCGGAAATCCGGAACGGACATGCGCCGCGGAGGCGGCGGATCCGAACCGGGTCCCGGAAAGATCCTCCTTCCCGAAAGACCTCGTTCAGTGTACGATGCGGAGCCTGCCGTGTCAAGCCTTCCGCCTTCGGCGTTTTCCGTCCGCGTCGGGGATGTTCCCCGGTCGCTTACTGCCCCGCGTTCAGAATGCCGCTTCGCGGGAACCGGGCGGGAGGGCCGGAACGTGTTCGTCCGCCGACGGCGGAAGCGGGCATCCGGCTGCGCCGTCCCGCCTTTACGTGCCGCGCCGCGCGGCGAAAAACTCTCCGCAGAACGCTTCATAATCCAGATTTCCGATCAGCAGCATCTTGTTTTTCAGTTCCTCCATCGCCCGGGCGAAGCTCTCCGCGTCCTTTTTTCGGACGTCGCAGACGACGATCCGGTACTTTCCTTCTCTTTTTCCCGGAATCTTTTTAGGCCTGATGCGGACCCTGTTCCTGTACAGGAGCGAAAGGGACGATCCGTTCAGGTCGTCGGCGAACGCGAAGCGTCTGAAGGCGCCCGGCAGAATCCTTTTTATTTCAAGAAAGTTTTCCATTCCTTACCCCGCTTTCATTCCCTGTTCAGTTTCTCCAGCGTCTCGATCGGTTCGGTCAGCAGCCTGCCGTAGATTCCGGTAAACAGGCTCCTTTCCTCCTCCGAAGGCTCCCGGTTCGTTTTCCGCAGCTTAATCGCCGTCCGTACCAGTCTTTTCCATTCCCGGCCGACCGCCCCGACCGCCGCGTTCGCCGTCGGATCCCTGTGAACTGCCACGCGCCGCGCCTCCTTTCAGAATCCCGGACGCTTTCGTCCTTCCCGCGCGGTACCCCCGCGCTTCCGCCGTCTTCCGTCCTTTCGTCCGGCTCTCTCCTTTGCCACCGCATTGTAAAATAAGAAGAGTCCTCTGTCACTGAACCTGCGGTTGAAAAACGCGGCTTCCGGGAGCGAACGGGACGGAAAAAAGAGGCGCCCGGAGGCGCCTCTTCCTGACGGCTTTGTCTTTACTCCTGCAGCACGACGATCGTAATCCCGTGATTCATTCTTCCGTAATCGGGGTCCCGGGTGATCCGCGGATCCCGGTCGGCCAGTTTTCTGGACGCGGCGTCCGCGGGCCCGAAATCCTCGCCGGGAATATAATCCCGGATCCGGTTCTTCCTTTTCAGGGCGGCCAGCTCCTCCCGTACGGCGGACCGGATCTTCCCTCCCCGTCCGGTGCTGCCGTAACCGTGGATCAGCTTCACGGTCTTCGCCCGGCTGTGCCGCGTCTCCTGGAGTCCCAGGCGCATCCTGTCGAGGGCCTCGCTCACGGCCGGCATGCCCTCCTCCAGATTCAGGCGGGGAACCGTTCCG
>ONXY01000186.1 GCA_900321945.1 uncultured Eubacteriales bacterium
CCTGTCGGTTGCCCCGAAAAACTCTTCCACTGTGCCGTACTGCCCCGTGGTGTTCTCAAACCCGAAGATTCCTCCTCCCAGCTTGTCCGTGAACGGGTTGCCTTTTTCAAAACCGATTTCGGATATTCCGCAGTTCCCGGTGATGAAGGTGGTGATCCCCTGCAGCAGAAACGGCCGGAAGTAAGGAAGCGGCTCCTTTTTGATGGCGAACCAGTCGTTATGCGAGTGCCCGTCAATAAAGCCGGATGAGATGGATTTGCCCGTCAGGTCAATGGTCCGGTCCGCGGGAAGGTCGATCTTCTCCGCAATCCTGACAATCCTGTCCCCGTCCAGCAGAATATCCGCCTGGTAAGGCTCCGAGCCGGTTCCGTCGTAGATCTTCGCGTTTTGCAGCAGCTGCTTCATTCTGACGCTCCTTTGCCTGTTTCTGTCCGCGGTCTTCCTGCCTCATCATGAAGATACGCGTGAACCTTCAGGCAATCGCTTTTTTCTTATTTTCTTTCCCTCAGTATCTCATGATACAGGCTGTCAATCGCTTGGTCGTCCAGTGCGGCGGGATGGTTCTTCAGCCGGACCGGATTTACGCTTTTCCTCAGTTCCCGGAACTGTTCATCCGTCGCCTCCGGAACCTCGAAATCCAGCTTGCGGAAAACCTCCGCAAACCTGTCGGCGCCGGACTGCGCGTCTGTGCATCCCATGGCCGATCCGATCTCATCCAGCGTCTTTTTCAGGTATTCCTCTCCCCGCGGATCAACGCATTTTTCCGTGTTCCGGATCATCCGTGGAAAAAGGATCCGGTCGCACAGCATCGCGGCGTGGCCGTGGGCGCAGCCGAAAAGGCTTGTGATTTTGTAGCACATCGCGTGTCCGGCTGTCGTCTGCGTAATGTTGATCGCCTTCCCCGCCGTGTTGGCCGCCAGGAGCATCTCCTTCCTGCCTTTTTCCGTATTGGCCAGGTAACCGTCCATATTCCCGAGAATCCGCTGAATGGCTTCCCGGCTGTAAATCCTGCTTTCGTCCGTGCTGTTCACAGACCAGAAGCTTTCAACAGCGTGGCACAGCGCGTCGCACATCGTCGCTTTCTTCTGGTACGCCGGAAGAGTGATCAGTGTGTCCGGATCCAGCAGAACCGCTCCGGGAATAATGCTTTCGCTGGTTATGCTTTGCTTTTTTCCCTCATAATAGATAACCGAATACCGGGTCGCCTCCGATCCTGTCCCCGCCGTGGTCGGCGCCGCGAGAAAGGGGATATCATTCGGAACGGTCTCCGCATTCAGCCACGCCCCGTTTTCCCCGTCCCCCGACAGGTTCGAATACAGCTTGACGCATTTGGCTACGTCGATGGCGGATCCTCCGCCGATGGCCATAATGCCGTCGCACTGTTCCTTCCTGAACACCTGAACGCCGTTCTGCACGTTTTCGTATAGCGGATTGGGCTGAAAACCGCTGAAGCGGATGATCTCCGCTCCCGTCCCGTCCGCTTCGGCCAGATGTTCGTTCAGCTTTTTCTGATACCGGACGGACCCGTCGCATACCAGCAGAATCTTCCTGCATCCGGACTCTTTGATCCAGTTGTCCAGTCCGCTGTATTGTTCTCCCGGTTCTATGATCCTCTGTCCCATTTTCTCCGCCTCAGCACTCTTCCGGGATCAGCCGGATAATGTCTTTGAACGGCATCAGCATCGCGTCGCATTCTTCCGCTCTGTGATTCTCGAGGATCGTCATCGCCGCTCTCTGCATCGCGGGAACCTCCGCGCGCATCAGCTGGTTCGCATAAATGATGATGTTCGCCCCGCGCTCCTTCCATTCCTCCTCTTTCACGGAATTGAAAGACGTCGGAACCAGAACGATCGGCGTCGTTCCGTCCTTGGCCCGGAATTTCTCAATAAACTCCTGAATCTCCGAAGGATCTTTTTTCCGGCTGTGGATCATGATGGCGTCCGCCCCCGCCCCGGCAAAAGCGAACGCCCGGTTCAGCGCGTCTTCCATGCCCTTTTCGAGAATGAGACTTTCGATTCGGGCGCAGATCATGAACTCCTTCGTCCTCTGCGCTTTCTTTCCCGCCCTGATCTTCTCGCAGAAATTCTCAATCGTATCCTGTGTCTGAACCACTTCCGTACCGAACAGGCTGTTTTTCTTCAGCCCCGTTTTGTCTTCTATGATGACCATGGACACGCCGAGCCGTTCAAGGGAGCGGACCGTATAGACGAAATGCTCCGTCTTTCCGCCCGTGTCCCCGTCGAAAATGATCGGTTTTGTCGTCACTTCCGTAATATCCTCTATGGTGCGGAAGCGGGACGTCATGTCCACGAGCTCGATATCCGGTTTTCCTTTGGCCGTGCTGTCGCAGAGGCTGGATATCCACATCGCGTCGAACTGATGGGCCCCGCCGTTCTCATGAACGACCGTGTTCTCCACAATCAGTCCGGTCAGGCCGTCGTGAGCCTCCATCGCCGTGACGAACCCTTTTATATCCAGCACTCTTCTGAGCCGGCCGCGCCGGATGTCCGGCATGGCCAGGTCGGAGCGCGTTCTTGCCTGAATGTCGGCATACTTCGGATCGGAGGAATAGGGGTATTCGACGAGCTTCCCTCCATACGAGGCAAGCACCGATACCACTTC
>ONXY01000542.1 GCA_900321945.1 uncultured Eubacteriales bacterium
AGATCGCACATGGGCTTGGTCAGACCGCCCACGCCGAAGCCCATCCGGATGCCCCGCTCCTCCATGATCTTGGTCAGGGAGATGGTGGAGGCGATGGAGGCGCCGCCGACGCCGGTCTGATAGGAAAAGCCGTCCTTAAAGTACGGGGTGTTGACGACAACCTGCGTGCAGTACTCTGCCATCATCAGCTTGCGCTGGTCGGTGGTGGGCTTCGCGGCGCCGGTGGCGATCTTCTCGGGGATGCCGATGGCGTCCACAACGCACACATAGTCCACCTTGGTCATGGAGATGTGGGCCGGGAAGTTGGGGAAGGGCACCAGGCAGTCCGTAATGGCCACCACATATTCGGCGCAGTCGCCGTCCACGTGGCTGTAGCTCAGTACGCCGCAGTTGGTTTTGCCGCCGATCCCGCGCAGATTGCCGTAATCATCGGAAGTAGGGGCGCCGATGAAGGCGATGTCAACCTTGGTTTCACCCGTAACCAGCGAGCGGACGCGGCCGCCGTGGGAACGCATGATGGCAAGGCCCTTGAGCTTTCCTTCGGAAATGGCCTGCCCGATCTTCCCCCGGACGCCGGAGGCTTCAATGCGGGTAATGGTTCCGTCCTCGATCATGGGCACCAGCGGATCATGGGCCTTCCCCAGCGAGGTGGCCGCCAGGGTGATGTTTTTGATGCCCATTTTATGGATTTCTTCCATGACCATGTTGACGATCAGGTCGCCCTCGCGAAAGTGGTGATGGAAGCTGACGGTCATGCCGCTGTGGGCCTTGCACTTGACCAGGGCTTCGTGAATGTCCTTCACCAGCTTTGAATGCTGGTTGTCCATCACCGGGCGGATAATGGGCGCGACGCGCCGGAAGGGGACGCCGTTTTTGTAGTTGTTCCCCTGAAACGGCTCTTTTCCGGTTGCCCGGAGGATTTCGTCAGGGATTTCTCTGCCGACCGCGTTTTTCATTTCACAGTTCCCCCTTGTATACGCCGGATGCCCTCGCCAGGGCCAGAGTCCGCTTCGCGCCGTCATAGAAGGCGATGTCGATCATCTTGCCGTCCACCGTGAAGACGCCGATGCCCTGGGCCTTTTTGGTGTCGATTTCACGGACAACCTTCTCGGCGAAGACAATCTCTTTCTGGGTCGGAGTAAAGACCTCGTGGACAATGGGGATCTGGCGGGGGTTGATGATGCTCTTCCCGTCAAAGCCCATGGTGTGGATCATTTCCACTTCGCGGCGGAAGCCTTCCATGTCGTTGAGGTTTGTAAAGACCGTGTCGAAGCACTGCACGCCCGCCGCCCGCGCGGCGATAATCATATGCTGGCGCGCGCCCATGAGCTCCACACCGGTGCCGGAGATGCTGGTCTGCAGGTCCTTGGTGTAGTCGCCGCCGGACAGCGCGACGCCGAAGAGCCGGGGAGAGGCCTCGCAGATCTCCAGCGCGTTCAGCACGCCCTTTGCCGATTCCAGCGCCGCCATAATCAGCGTGCGTCCCGGCTCAATGCCGAATTCCTTTTCCGCGGCGGCTACGGCCTCTTCCACCAGCCGGACGTCCTTTGCCGTCTCCGTCTTGGGGATGCGGATGGCGTCACAGCCGCCGGCCACCGAGCAGCGGATATCCTCCCGCCAGAGATCGGTGTCGAGGCCGTTGATGCGGACAACCCGCTCAACGCCGCGGTAGTCGATTTCCTGAAGCGCGTGGTACAGGGAGAAGCGGGCCGCGTCCTTTTCCTTCTCGGCGACCGCGTCCTCCAGATCCAGCATGATGGAATCCGGACCGTAGACATAGGGGTCCTTGATCAGGCCGGGCTTCTGGCAGTTCAGGAACATCATGCTCCTGCGCAGGCGCTTCATATTCGGATGGCTCATACGATGGCACCTCCCCACGGCAGATTGTCCGTCACGTCGTTTGCCCGGTAAACCGCGCATTCCACGCGGGCCTTGATGGTGCAGTCCAGGGCGCCCTTGTCCACCACGGTAATCCGCGCGTCGCTGACGTCAAGGCGGTCCAGGGTTGCAAGAATCACCTTGCGGATCTGCTTGCCGTACTGCCGGATCACCGAACTGTCCAGATCCAGTTCAATGCCCCCGTCGCCGGGTTCCACCGTGACCATGCAGTCGCTGGACTCGAGGGTTCCGGCGATGGCCGGTTTTTTAATCTCCAAATAACATTCCTCCTTTTCTGCGTTTTCCCGGGTTGAGTTGTATGCCTAATATAACATTGCTTTTCTTTTAACACAATCATTTTTTCTCGGCTATGAGAGAATTTTTCGGATTCCGCAATACCGTCCTGAAAGGGGCGATGATGCAAAAGGGGGTTTCTGCGTGTTTTTCCGCGGAAACCCCAAAGAACAGCTGAAGCGGGAGATCAGTTGTTGCGATAATAGTTAATCAGGCAGCCGTCGGTGATGATCTGCCGCTCGGCATCGGTCAGCGCCCCGACGGAGCACTTGAATTCCGTCACCCTGCCGTCGGGC
>ONXY01000287.1 GCA_900321945.1 uncultured Eubacteriales bacterium
CCGGTTTTGAAGAATTCATACATCAGCAGAAGAATCGTCATGGGTTTCCGCCCTCCTTCCCGGCCTTCCGGTTTTTACGGTTTGCCGCGAACACGCCGGCGGCGCCGGCCAGAATGACGAGTACCGCCGCGGGGATTTTGACGGGCAGCAGGCCGGAAAGCAGATTCAGCGCAAAAACGGATATGTAAAGCCCCAGGGTGAAGGGATCGACCACCGATTTTTTCCACAGGCGGAGCACGGCCTGCAGGATCAGCACGCACACGCATACGCGGATGCCGGCGAACGCGTGCTGCACCAGCGGAAGCGTGGCGAAATTCCGGAGAAACGCCGCGATGATCAGAATGATCAGAACCGGTCCGGTCAGGAAGCCGGTGGTCGCCGCCAGCGCGCCCTTTACCCCTCCGCGTTTCTCGCCGATGAAGGTGGACACGTTCAGCGCGATGATCCCCGGCGTACACTGTCCGATGGAAAAATAATCCCTCAGGTCGTCCATGGTGGTCCACTGCCGCTTCTCCACCAGTTCTCTTTCCAGAATGGGCAGCATGGCGTATCCGCCGCCGAAAGTCACGCAGCCGATTCCGACGAATGTCCTGTACAGTTCAAGCAGTTCTTTCACCCGTTTCACCTCACTCCGCGTCCTCATCCATGGTTTCAATCAGAAAGCTCACCGGTCTGAACCCGTCGTTGCAGGAAATCATGGCCGATCTCGGGTTTTTCATCCATCCGCCGTAAAAATCCTGCCCGCCGTGAGCCAGCGTCATGACGAAGGGCGATACCGTATCCCAGGCGCTCGCGCAGAAGTTTTCCGGACGCTCCCAGCCGTTGCAGACGAACGTCTGTCCGACGGTCATCGCGCAGGCGTGCTCGATAGGGTTTTCGTACTGCCCGATCAGATCGTCGTGCCGGACGGTCTTTTTTACCGTAATTCTGACTTTTTTCAAGTATTCTCAGTCCTCTTTTCCCTGTCGGATTCCCCGCTGTGCGGAACCGTCGGCGCCGGAGTCCGTTTTCTTTCCGGAAAAAGACGTCGGGGGTCCCTGCTATAGTATCACAGATCGCCCGATCCCGAAAGGAATCTTTTGCCGGCCGGCCGCTGAAATTCGTTTCCGAAAAAAAGCATTGACTTAGAGTGAGCTTGAAGGTTTATTATTGTTTCAATGCATCAGTCAGTCCTTTATCATACTGAATGCCGCCGGCGGAAAAACCTGCGGCGGGGGAAGCGGGAGGAGGATGCGGATGAAATACATTTGCTCAGTATGCGGCTATGTGTACGACGAAACGGGAAACGTCCCCTGGGCGGAACTTCCGGAGGACTGGAAATGCCCCCTGTGCGGCGCCGCGAAAGCGGATTTTGTTCCGGAGGGGGCGGCCCGTCCCGGCCCGGCCGCGGAGGCGGATCTGCCGCGGGACACGGAGATAAAGCCGCTGACCGCCGTTGAAACCGGAGCGCTCTGCTCAAGCCTTGCCAGGGGATGCGAGAAGCAGTATCTGCCCGAACAGGCGGCTGCCTTCCGGAAGCTTTCGGACTGGTTTACAGCCCGGGGGCCCGCCGACGCCGAACCGTCTTTCGGGAAGATTCTGGAACGGATTGCCGCCGATCTGGAATCGGGTTTTCCCGCGGCGGACGCGGCGGCCCGGAGAAACGGCGACCGCGGCGCGCTCCGCAGCCTGACCTGGAGCGAAAAGGTGACCCGGATTCTGAATTCTCTCCTGACCCGGTACGCCCGGGAGGGAGATGCTATGCTGGAAAACACGGGCGTATACGTCTGCACCGTCTGCGGCTTCGTCTTCATCGGGGATGACCTTCCGGAGGTCTGCCCGGTCTGCAAAGTGCCGAACCGCAAATTTGAACGGATCGGAGGGTAAGCCATGAGCGAGAGAAGAGCGGTCAGAAACGTCCGGCTGTGCGAGAAGGACTGCCTGTGCCTTTACGTCTGTCCTACGGGCGCGTCGGATACCGAAAACAGCGTGATCGATCCCGAAAAGTGTATCGGCTGCGGCGCGTGCGCGGACGCCTGCCCGGCCGGGGCGATCAGTCTCGTTCCCCGTGAGTATCCGCCGCAGCAGGCCAAAACAGACGAGGTCGCCGCTGCGCTCCGCGGACTCGCCGCCAGCAAGGCCGCGCAGGAGACGACCGCCGCCGGGCTTCCCGGCCCGCTGGCGGAGGCGGTTCGGAAATCCTGCCGGATCATGGCGGAGGATCTTCTGCGGGAGTCCGGATACATGCTGCCCCAGAGCGGCGCCGCGCGGGATCTGCTGAAGGATATGCGGTCTCACGCACGGGAGCCCGGTTTCCCCGCGGAAGCCGCGGAGGCGCTGCTCGCGACGCTTTCATTCAATGAACCTGAAAAAAAGAAGGAGGAAAAAACAATGGAAACCTGGAAATGCTCTGTATGCGGTTATATTCACGAAGGTCCCCTCCCGGACGATTTCAGATGTCCGGTCTGCAGGCAGCCCGCCTCGAAATTCGTCCCGGTCACGCCTGAAAAGCCGAAAAAGAACCCCTATGCCGGAACGCAGACGGAAAAGAACCTGGAGGCGGCTTTCGCGGGAGAATCCCAGGCACGCAACAAATACACCTATTTCGCTTCCCAGGCAAAAAAGGAAGGCTTTGAACAGATCGCGGCCCTGTTCCTGAAAACCGCCGACAATGAAAAGGAACACGCCAAAATGTGGTTCAAAGAGCTGAAGGGAATCGGAAGCACCGCGGACAATCTCGCCGCCGCCGCGGACGGGGAAAACTACGAGTGGACGGATATGTATGAGGGCTTCGCCGTTACCGCCGAAAAGGAAGGTTTTCCGGAGCTTGCGGAGAAATTCCGCATGGTGGCGGCCATCGAGAAGCATCACGAGGAGCGGTATCGGGCTCTGCTGAAAAACGTCGAGATGCAGGCGGTCTTCGCGAAAAGCGAGGTCAAGGTCTGGGAATGCCGCAACTGCGGGCACATCGTCGTCGGCATGAAAGCGCCCGATGTCTGCCCGGTCTGCGCTCACCCGCAGAGCTATTTTGAAATCAACGCGGAAAACTACTGATCCGGCTCACACAGAACCCCGCCGTTCCCGACGGCGGGGTTCTGCGTAATGCCGGAAAAGGATTCGGGGATAGAACATATGCAGCTGATACCGGAAATGTTTCTCATCGTATGCCCGATGCTTTTCGCGGCGGGATTTGTGGACTCCATCGGCGGCGGGGGCGGCATCATCTCCCTCCCGGCCTATCTGTTTGCCGGGCTGCCGGTTCACATGGCGATCGCCACCAATAAGCTTTCCTCCGCCTTCGGCACGTCCCTCGCCACGGCGCGGTTTGCCCGCGGCGGCCTGGTCCGTCTCCGTCTGGCGGTACCGTCCGTGGCCGCGGCCGTTCTCGGTTCCTCGCTGGGCGCGAAGCTGTCCCTGACCATCAGCGAAACGGTCATGAAGTATATCCTGTTCGCGGTTCTTCCGGCTGCCGCTTTTCTCGTGCTGAACCCGCGTCTTTTCAGGGACGACGGGAAGCACGCTGCCGCCGCGGACCGGAAGACGCTGACCGTCTGTGTCCTTTCCGCCTTCGTGATCGGGATGTACGACGGGTTTTACGGTCCGGGCACAGGAACGTTTCTGATTATCGCTTTCACCGTATTCGCCG
>ONXY01000355.1 GCA_900321945.1 uncultured Eubacteriales bacterium
GCGGTTGTGGTGGAATGGCAGACACCGGGGACTTAAAATCCCCTGCCCATAAAGCGTGCGGGTTCGAGTCCCGCCAACCGCACAGGCCGGCGCCTCCGGCGGCACTTCCGCCGGAGGCGCTTTTTTAATGTCAAAAACGGAAAAACACGCTGAGGCAGCGCCCTCAGCGTGTATTCCTGTATTCATGAAGAAGGAAAGTCAGAGATCCGGATCGGTCTCAAAGGCGAAATGCAGATCGGACAGGGTGCCCATCCTGGAACTGATCCAGCCGTATCGGCCGTTTTCCAGGCGGATTCTGAGCCAGATTCCCGGAGAGACGTCCAGAACGTCATATTCCGCGGACGCTGTGGCATGACCGACGACTTTACCGGACGTGCCGGGTTCACTGCGGACGTTCGGGTTGTCCGTTGCACGGACTTTGAACCGCATGGATACTCCGGCGGCAGAGGAGGACTGATCCCCGGAAGAGGCTGCCGCAACGGTATCGATAAACCACTGTTTCATCTGGTTTTTCTGGCTGTCAAAAGTAGTCCTGTCCAGGATCAGGTCATCCAGCTTCGCCCTAAGCGTATCGAGCTCTTCGCGGCTTGCGTCCAGTTCACCGGAAAGCGATCCGTTTTCGCCGGCACGGCGGACCACGTCCGCCTTCAGCGCCTCGATCTGGCCGTCCCGGTTGTATACCGCCGCGTTCAGCGCATTGATCCGGGTGTCGCGTTCCTCCAGGTCCGCGTTCAGAGCATCGATCCGTGTATCGCGTTCTTCCAGATCCCCGTTCAGTTTATCGATATGCGCCGTACGGTTCTCCAGGTCCGAGTCCAGTTTATCGATCTGCGCCGCACGGACCTCCAGATCCGCGTTCAGCGTATCAATCTCCTTCTGACGTTTACTGAGATCCGCATTCAGGGCGCTGATCTTCGCATCTTTTTCAGCGGCAGCGCTGTTCAGGGATTCGATGACGTTTTCCTTTTCAGCAAGGGCAGTATTCAGTGACTCGATCCGGGCGCTCAGCGCGGCGGGGTCTTCCGTTTCCGGACTGCCGGAAGCAGAATCCTGATCCCCATTCCCGGCATTTTCGGCCTTGGCGGAATTATCCGCGGCAGAAGCCAGTTCTTTTTTCAGACTTTCGATCTCCGTGTTCAGCGCGGCGACAGTCCGGTCCTTTTCCGCAGAGGCCGCGGTAAGCTCCGCAATTTCGCTGTCCTTTTCTTCCAGCGAAGCCGTCAGCGAAGCAATCCGGCCGTTCTGTTCCGTGATCTGCGCAGCAAGCGTTTCGGCCTGCTCCCGCTGTTCCGCGAGGGAAGCCTCCAGGGTTCCGATCTGTTCGGCTTTCCGGGTGTTTTCAGACTGAAGGGTTTCAATGATGCCGGCTTTCTCCTCCAGATCCCCGTTCAGGGAGGCGATCTCCCCGGAAGCGATTTCGGCATCCGCCGTGAGGGAATCAATCTGCGATGCCCGGTCCGCAAGATCCTGATCTGCAGCCTGAAGCTGACCGGACATATCCGTGAGGTCCGCGTTCAGATCCATAAGCTGTTTTTCCCGTTCGTCAACCAGGGCACGAAGATCGCTTACCTGCGCGGTATGACGGCCGGCGGCAGTGAGATACAGAACGGCAAAGGCAACGGACAGGACAAGGAGCAGTGAAATGACAACTCCGGCCAAACCTTTCTTCATGGGATCAGACCCTTTCTGACACTGTTATCATTGATAAACGACGACTGGATGATCATTATTCTACACATCCGCCCGAAGGATGTCAAACAACATGGGGCCTGTTTTGTTGTATTTAACGGGAATAAAGCCCGAAAGAATCCACAATATATTGTATTGACAAGGCATGGATAAGACGTTATAATACATCTGGTTTTGAGTGTATCACAGACCGAAAAAATCGATCAGAAAAGACAGCAAGGAGGAATACCATGGGCAGATATTTTGGAACAGACGGATTCCGGGGAAAAGCCGGCGTTGTCCTGACGGCTGAACACGCATTCCAGACCGGCAGATACATCGGCTGGTA
>ONXY01000175.1 GCA_900321945.1 uncultured Eubacteriales bacterium
GAGTCCCCGGGGTTCAGCACGGAGATGTGCTCCCCGACCTGCACCTTCAGCTGGCCTTCGATCACGATGTCCAGCTCCTGCCCCTGGTGGGAGGTCAGCTTGATGTCCGAATGATCCGCCTCCGGGCTGTATTCGGCGTGCACGTACAGGGGCTCGGCGATCCGGTTCCGGAAGGATGCGGCCAGATTGTAGTAGATCATGTCGTGAGCTTCCTCGATGCGCTGCCCCTCGCCCCGCCGGGTGACGGTGAAGGAGTTCAGGTTCGGGCGGGAGCCCTCGATAATCTCGCTGACGTCCACGCCGAAGGTCAGGGCGCAGCGGTACAGGAAGGCGAAGTTCAGGTCGCTCCGCCCCATCTCGCAGTCGATGTACTCCTGCTCGGAGACGCCGGTCTTCATGGCCATCTCGGCGATGGTGTAGTTCTCGATCTCCCGCAGTTCGCGGATCCGGTGGGCCATCTCCTGAATCTTGAAGTTCAGGCCTGTCGTCTGCTGCATGATGCTCCTCCTTGCTTTTCCCCGCCGGGGATGGGATTTCCGGCCGCGGCGGCCGGAGCCGGGACAGAAAAACGCCCGTCCCAAAGGCTGCTTTGAGACGGGCGGAAAATCACACCCGCGGTACCACTCAAATTGCGGCTCAAAGAACCGCCCCTTCAGGCTCCCCCGCCCCTCTTGGGGCGCCTAAGCCCTATGCCCTGACGCGGCAGCGTTCGGGAAGGCTCTACTCAGAACCCCGGAACCCCGGGAAACCTTTCTTCCTTCCGGCTCTGGAGCGACCGGCTGTCCCACCCCTTCTCGCGGCTCGCACCGACCGCCGCGTCTCTGAAACCGGGAACGGGAAACCCTCTCCGTCACAGCTTTGCGCATAGTGTATGCTTTTCGGCGGGCTTTGTCAACAGAAAACTGAAAAGAAACATTCCCCCGCGGGGATCCCGGGAGGCGGCGGGCCCTTTCCGGGGGAGGAAAGGTTGACGCCGCGGGGGAATCTCCTTATAATCAGAAACCGCGGCGCGGGAGCCGCGGACAGGAGTTTCCGGGATGGGAAAGATTTTTTACAGGATCGCGGTGCCGCTGGTGCGGCTGTTTATTCCGAGGCTGAAGGCGGAATGGGAGGTTCCCCCGGACGGGGAGCCCGTGGTGTTCGTATGCAACCATGAGCGGGCGGCCGGCCCGCTGGAGATGGCCGCGAACTTCCCCCTGCGGGAGAGCAGCCCCATCTGGATCTACGCGGCGCCCCTGAGCCGGGAGACCACGCCGGAGTACGTCCGCCAGGATCACTGGTGGAAGGAGGACGGGCGCCTGGCCCCGCTGTGGAACAGGGTGATTCCGCCGGTGGTTTCGTGGATCCTGCCCCCGATCCTCCGCTCCGCGCCCCATGTGGCCGTGTATCACGACGCCCGGGCGGCCACGACGATGAAGGAGAGCCTGCGGCTGCTGCAGGAGGGGAAGAACCTGGTGATTTTCCCGGAGATTCCCACCGGGTTCGGCGAGCACGACACCGAAAAGATCAACGAGGGCTGGCTGATGATCCTGCCCATGTATGAGAAGCGGACGGGGAAGCCCCTGAGAATCCGGCCCGTGCGCCTGGACCTGAAGGGGAAGAGGATGATCGTCAAAGCGCCGTTCGGCATGGATCCGGCGGTTCCGCTGAAGGAGCAGATTCCGGAGCTGACCCGGAAGGTGCTGGACGGAATCTTCACGAACCCGTGAAACGGACGCCGCGGCACGGTACGGACGGAAAGCATGCCCCGCGGGGGGACGGAGGACGGAAATGAAAATACTGCTGACAGCGTTTGAGCCCTTCGGCGGGGAAGAAGTCAATCCCGCGCAGGAGGCCGTGCGGGAAACCGCGGACCGGGTCGCCGGGGCGGAGATCGTGAAGGTTTACGTGCCCGTGGTGTTCGGAAAAGCCATTGAAACGGTGCGGGAGGCCATGGAAAGAGAAAGGCCGGACGCGGTGCTCTGCATCGGGCAGGCGGGCGGCCGGGCGGGCCTGACGCCGGAGCGGGTGGCCATCAACGTGGACGACGCCCGCATCCCGGACAACGAGGGGAACC
>ONXY01000164.1 GCA_900321945.1 uncultured Eubacteriales bacterium
CATCATTCTGTTTCACTGTTTTCAGCCGGCCGGGAAATGGATCCTGTTCGGAATTTTAACGATCTGGTTCATCGTACAGTTTATGTGTCACTGGTATTATACGATATTCGGCGCGAGTGAACGGAAGCTGCAGGGCTATAACGACTGCTTCCGGGACAGTGTCCGAATCTTCCCCATGAGCGATAAAAGGCTGGTTCCGGATTTGTACCATATTGTGCTGCATATCCTGATACTGATCAACATGATTTTGTGTCTCATATCCTGATTTGTCCGGGGAACGGTTCACCGCTCTGAGATCATTCTCTTCAGACGCGGGAGGGAAAACGGACTGAATCATTGATGCCTCCCCCGGCGTATGGAAAAATTTTTTCAGTTTTGCGCATAATGGGACATTTTTGTATAATAGCAGGAAGAATCCCTAAATCTTTTTCAGGAGGTAAGCATTCATGTTCAAACGGACCCTGATTCTTGTGACGGTCCTGACTCTGGCCCTGACCGCCTGCTCGGCCGCGTTCGCTGAGACCAAGTGGATCAAGACGCACAACGGAAAACCCGCAAACGCGCGCAGCGCGCCCGATATCAATTCCGACTGGGTCGGCGACTTCCCCTACGGCTCCATGGTGTATACCATGGGAACCGCTCCCGTGAACGGCTATACCGAGCTTTCCAACGGCGGCGGCATGTGGGTCCTGACCCGGTTCCTGGTCAGCTCTCCGCCCGCCCCCTATGTCCCCGGCTCTGACAGCGGCAAGGGTTCCTCCTCTTCGGACGGCAATGCGCAGAGCGCGATTTACGGTGAATTCAGGGCCGCGAGATGGGTCACCCCCTACAACGTGTTCACCTGCCACAACCGTTCGTCCGGCGTGATTAACATGCGCTATGCCCCTTCCAAGAACGCTCCCCTGATTGAGTCTTACAAGCCCGGCGAGCCTCTGACGGTCATCTGTGAAATGAAGGACTGGATCGAGGTTCAGGATCCGGAAACCGGCAAGGTAGGATATATCCGCCACGATTTCCTTCAGCGCTGAAAACCGGCTTATCAATTAAAGGAGGAAGATAGACAATGAAAAAACTCGTTTCTGTTCTGCTGTGCCTTGCCCTTCTTCTGAGCTGCGCGGCCGTCCTGGCGGAAACCGCCGAAAAAACAGAAGTGAAAGTAAACGACGGGCTGACGCTGCGGGCGGTCATCCCCGAAGGCTATGAGATGATCGACCTGACGGGCGACGATCAGATCCTTTACCTGCTCGCATCCGAGGATGAGACCAAACCGCTCCTCGTGCTCAGCCTCGGTCTGGACGACGCGTGGCCCGCGGGAACCAAGCTCAACAACCTCAGCGACGAGGATCTGAAGGAAATCGAAAACTCGAAATTCCTGGCCTATGATGCGGATGTGGAGATCACCTATACGGAGACCGCGTACGGCACAAAGCTGCTGGTCGCCTCGCAGGCGGACAAGTCCATGGTCATCTTCTACACGCTGTATGAAGGATACGAAATTGAATTTGACCTGACCATGGAGGATGGAACGGCTCTGACTCAGGAGCAGATCGATACCTGCGTCAAATTCCTGAGCGATCTGGACCTCGTGTTCACTGAAAAGTAAGGTTTCATTTTTCTGCCGCAAAGGATCCCGGAACCGGTCCGGGATCCTTTTTGTATTCCCGAAGTCCCCCGGCCGTATTCCTCTCTTTCTGATTCTTTATGCAGGATTCCGGGAGCGGCGGGAATGCCAGCCTGAGACGCCCGGTATTTTCGGCGGAGACAGGCTTGCGGATTATGGAAACCGGAGAGTATAATGAATCTATTCACAGTGAACAGTCCGAAACAGGATGCTTTGCGGTTTTCATTTTATGAGAGGGCGCGATGGAAATCAGGGTGATGAACGAAAATTCCGCGGAACTGCCGGTTCTGGAAGCAATAAACGAGGAAGCGATCCCGGAGGATGAGCGTTGTTCTCTGAGCGACATGCTGGCTACGGGCGCGTCGGTCTGGTGTATTGTTTCCGATCGGGAACCGGCCGGGTTTATGGCCGTCCGCCATTACGGAAATCTGGTTTATCTCGCCTACCTGGCTGTCAGGAAGGACCTGCGCTCAAAAGGGATCGGCGGCAGCGCCGTCAGGGAGCTGATCAGGCGCAGTCCGGGCAGGCAGGTCGTCGTGGAGTATGAAGCTCCGGAATCCCCGGATGTCCTCAATGCCGTCAAACGGTTTTATCTCCGAAACGGGTTTTATGAAACAGAATGGTATACGCACTATGACAATACGCTGTTTGAAATCGGCTGTTCCGAACGGGATTTTGATTCGGAAGAGTTCATGGCATTCGCGGCGGATATCGCGAAAGTCATCTCAGATCATATTCCCAATCCTTTCCGGAAAAGTGAGACGCCGGACGCGGCGGAACGGCGGACCGTCTCTTTATGAGCCTGCGGCAGACGGGATCCGCGGGGAGACATGATACCGGAAACGCTGAAAGCGGGATTCCCGGACAGTCCCGCCCTGTATGCGGATCTGATGCTTTCTTTGCGGCGGCGGTCAGAAAAACGGCGGAAAACTTAAGTCTGTACGAGAGGAAGTATTCGCGAGATGAAAAAGCGTCTGTTCAGAGTAATAACCGTGTCGGTCCTGCTGCTTTGCCTGTTCGGGGCGGCCGCAGCCGAAGAAAACGATGAGAAGGATCCGGCCTGGAAGATCACTGAATCATCGGAGATTACGGAAGACGCGCAGGCCGCTTTTGACCGCGCGGCGGCGGAACTGACCGATGCCGTATATGAACCTGTCGCGCTCCTGGGAGAACAGCGGGACGTATACTGCATCCTCTGCCGCGCCAGGGGGAATTCTGAGGACGCGGAGCCGTATTATACCCTGGTGTACGTCGGGAAAAACGGCGTACAGAACGTATGGGATCTGTGGGTCGAAAACCACAGCCTGCCGGAACAGAGAAGAGGAGAAGAAGAACGGACGGCTGATATCAGCGCGCTTCTTAAAGCTCTTGCCGCCGAACAGGAAGCGAGAGACCTGGTCGCGGCCGACATGAAGGCGCTGGAAAACAATGAGCTGGCTGTATTCATCTTCGAAAAATGGAACAGGATCTATTCCGACCCGGATTACCGCCTGTATATTGACGG
>ONXY01000220.1 GCA_900321945.1 uncultured Eubacteriales bacterium
CGAGACAAAAGTTCTGAGGAAATCCGCGGCATCCTGATATACCCGGAGCGTACGGTCGGGAGTCGGATCCCGGTAAGAATAGGAGAAAATGTTCCCGTACCGGTCGGCCTGGAATCCGCAGCCGTAAGCACCGCCCTGTACGCGGACCCTGTTCCAGAGGAAGGAGTAGGTAAGGATATTGGCCGCCAGGAGGAAACTGCCATGAAAAGACTGATGAATTTCGCTGAGATGCCATCCCCGGACGGCAAAGCCTACCTGGGCCGGAATACGGTATCCGCTGCTGAGAGCGCTTTCACAGAGATAGGAGGACGACACGTTTCCCGCAGCGCCTTCCGGCAGATCTGAAAGGAACGGATTCCAGTCCACCGCGTATTCGTCCGCGGTAACGCTCAGCGTGAGCTTTTTCCGGACCGCAGTCCCGCGGCGAAGCCGGTCAGCCGTCGCGCGAAGCTCCGGCAGAACCCGGTCGGGATCCGTGGCGAAAGAATGAATATACCGGACAGACAGGTCGCCTTCCAGCGCGTTTCTCAGCGCCATCTCCGAAGAATAATGGGAGAGCGTGTTCCGGACCCCTATCGCATGGCCGGCGCTTACTATACGCTGACGGGACATCATCTCAAGCTGCATGACGATTTCCATGATTTTGTCCATGTCGCTGAAATCGGTACGCAGCAGGATTTCGGCAAGGAGAGATTCGGCTTTTTCCGTATTTTCCTTCAGTACGCTGGAGAAGGCAACCAGCCAGGGCGTACATTTTGACGGGTCCGACTGATCCGCCCGGATAACCACGGAAAAACCGAGCCGGCCCGTAGAGCGCTTGATTTCCTGCTGAAGAGAGAGAGAATCATACCGCTCTGTAGGAAGCTTTCCCAGAAGCGTGCAGATCAGTCCGACGTGCCGGATCTCATCCAGCGACAGATCTGAAAGATTAAAGAAAGCGCGGAGATGGACGATGCCGCCGCAGGGGATTTCGTGGAAGAGGACGGGGACGCCGCTGACGCTCAGCGTTTCTGTCCCGGGCCATTCAGGAGGCAGATCGGCGTCTTCCTTTTTCAGCATGGGAAGCGCAGCCAGCGCTTCAGGAGAGTCAGGCGCGTCCTGCCAGCGCCGCAGAGACCCGAGAAGCGCCTCGGAGGCTGCTTTCTCCTCCGGAGACCAGCGGGAGACGATATCCGCCAGGCGCTTCTGTTCGTCCGCGCGTTTTTCACCGCCGATTGTCCTGGAAGGCAGCAGCCTCAGCATGCAAAGGCCGGTTTTATCCTTAAGAAGAGAAACCGCGAGCGAATTCAGCCCGCCCGACGCGAACATCTGCCGGAGTTCGGAGATCTGCCGTTCGTGCTCAAGAGCGAAAAGCGGATCTCCGCCGAAAAGCCAGGACCCCATAACGCGGACCGCGCGTTCAATACCCTGCGGCTCGTCTTCCTCTTTGAGACTGAAAACAAAGCGGTTCAGAGAAGCTTCCACCGAGACGGGATCAAGCCCTTCCTTTTCAAGACGATCCGCGAAACGGTCAAGCGTTTCAAGAATCTCAGCCTCGCGTCCGTCGGAAACGTTTTCCGCGTGCATTACCAGAACGGACTGCAGCGAGGAATCATCAACGGAAAGGGAGAAATCCTGCGCGAGATTCTTTTCCAGAAAAGCTCTTTTGAGCGGCGCGTCGTTGTTCCCTGTGAGAACGTCTCCCAGAACGCTGACGGCCATGTTCAGGGTTTTTGTTTCCCAGGAACCGAAAATCCGGGAAAGATACAGATGCCCTTTGTCCTTTTCATCCTCCTCCTGCCCCAGTTCATAGAAGGCTGTGCGGGACGCGGATACGGGCGTCTGAAAGGAAAACACCGGAAGATCGGTTTCATGGCCGAAAGAATCCAGATATCCGGCAATCAGGGGCAGCATCCTGTCCATGGGAACCGCTCCGTCCAGATAGATCCAGGCGTTTGACGGATGGTAATGACGCCTGTAGGTTTCAAGGAACTGATCATAAGTCAGGGAAGGAATCGCTTCGGGATCTCCTCCGGAGTTGAAACCGTATCCCGTATCGGGGAAAACAAGGCGCGCCATTTCCGTTTCCCCGACCTGCGTCACGTCGCTCATGGCGCCTTTCATTTCGTTGAAAACGACGCCCTTGTAGATATATCCGCCTTTTTCATCCGGCTCGATGTGCCACCCTTCCTGACGGAATATCCGCTCATCGCTGAGAATCCTTGGGCGGAAAACCGCGTCCAGATAAACTTCCGTCAGATTCAGAAGATCCCGGTCATTCCGGCTTCCGACCGGATACATGGTCATGTCGGGGAACGTCATGGCGTTCAGAAAAGTGTTCATGGACCCTTTCAGCAGTTCCACGAACGGCTCCTTTACAGGAAATTTCTCCGAACCGCAGAGCACTGAGTGCTCCAGAATGTGAAAGACTCCGGTGTTGTCAGACGGCAGCGTACGGAATGCGATGGAAAAGACCTTGTTTTCCGCTCCGTTATTGACCCAGCAGAGACGGGCGCCTGTCTTTTCATGAATCATCTCAACAACGTCCGCGCGAAGCTCGGCGGATCTGCGCACGCGGGAAACCAGAAAGCTGCCTGCTTTTTCGCCGGGTTTATACTCCATGAGGCGGTACCTCTCTTTCATATGTCAGTCAAAGATTTTCCGTCCCTTTTCATCGGGAATTCCGGAGAGGCGGTGGAAGAAGGTATTGATCACGTCCCGCCAGTTTTCCGCATTCCGGAGCTGACGGTCCGCGCGTTCCGAGATTATCTCCGCGTCAGGCGAGGGAAAAGGAAGAGAATGAAGGAGTTCCGCCATTCGGGAAGCCTCTTCGGCGCCTTCAAAATGATCGTCGTAAATTCTCTGGATCATGGTTCTGCCGTCGGGCATCCGGTATGTATACGGCAGACGGTGGAAGAAGAGCTTCAGCAGATCGGGACAGGAGTCCGGATCCGCATAAACACTCTGAAGCTCGGGGGGATACTGAAGAACGTATCCGGTTCCGGAGGCTGTGCGGTCGATCCCCACGGCGGTGCGGTCCGCCCGGTGGTACGTCCCCCAGAAGTCATATTCGTAACCGGACGGATTCGGACCGTAATGATTATGAGGATTGATCATCCATCCGAGACCGAGCGGAGCGGTATATTTTTCATAAATCCGGCGCGAGGAAAGCATGATCTTTTTCAGATCCTCACGGTCCTTTGAACTGAATGTGTACGTCAGCCGGATCCAGGTTTCCACGACTGCGTCAGGAGAGACGCCGGGATCCCAGGCAAGAAGACCGAAAGCGAAAAGATTGACGGCGGCCAGCGGGTGGCCGAAACAGTTCCCGTCCCGTCCGAGATTGGATACAGCCGCGACCGCGGACAATCTGTCCGCGGGAAGCTGCTGAAAGATTTCCTCCCACATGGGAGCCATGGTGTAGAGGTCGATCTGCTGGCCGGTATATTCCTGAGCCAGCTGGAGCTCCAGCCCGAGGGCCGTATGACGCATGGAAAGCAGCAGCGGGGAAAGAGGCTCGCGGACCTGAAAATCATAAGGGCCGTTCTTAATCTGGAGGATCACGTTCCCATCAAACGCTCCGTCCAGCGGCTGATAGGTTTCAAAGGCCGCTTTCGGCCGGTCCGTACCGTGATCCCTCCAGTCCTGACGGCAGTTATATACGAAACACCGCCAGACCAGCGTTCCGCCGAAAGGTTTCAGAGCGCGGGCCAGAAGATTGGCGCCGTCCGCGTGGGTCCGTCCGTAGGCGAACGGGCCGGGCCTGCCTTCGCTGTCCGCCTTTACAAGGAAGCCGGCCAGGTCCGGAACTTCAGCATAAACGCGGGATACTGTTTCATTCCACCATGTCTGAACGGAGGGATCCAGAGGATCTGCGGTGTGAAGGCCATTCCGGAGAGGCATGGAAAAGTCCACGGAAATCATGAGCCGTATCCCGAAGGAACGAAGCAGATCGGCCAGCGCCGATACTTCCGGAAGCCGTTCCGCGATCAGCCCCTGGGCAGGCTCGTGAACGTTCACGTTGTTGATACAGAGAACGTTCAGACCGACGGAAGCCATCAGACGTCCGAGATGCAGGATGCGCGCGGGATCGTAAGAGAACTGATCCCCTTCATAAAGAAGGCTGCGTCCGGCGTAACCGCGTTCCACGGAGCCGTCCATATTGTCCCAGAGATTGATCATGCGCAGCGGATAACGGGGCGAGGATTCAAAATGCGGCGGAAGGGGATCCCAGGAAAGACTGTGACGGATCAGCGTATACGCGCCGTAAAGAAGTCCTGTTTCTCCTCCCGTAAGAATTGTGGTCGCGCCGGTCCGGTCGACGACAAAGGAGTCGCCCATGGAGGGAGCGGCGGTCAGAACGAAATCGCCCCCCGGAAAAGCGTTTTCCAGTTCCATCCGCGCCAGCGAGGACGGGGTTGTTTCCGCGGAAAGGGAGGAGGGAGGAAGAGGAAAGTTTTTCAGCCAGTTCATGCAGCAGTGTCCTTTCATTCTTTTTGTTCGGTGAGACCGGGCGTCCCGGAAGGGATGGGAGGAGGAAAACGCTTCTGAGCTCAGCCGCGCTTTCGTCTCCTTACGGACAACGGAATAAAACGCGTTAGAAATATTCTATCATAAAATGAACGCTTCGAATACACTGTTTTACGGTTTTTCGGCAAATGGTTTTTTTCCGGCTTTTATGCAAAGGAAGCGTCTCCGGGCCGCGCCGCAGGCATAAGAGTGAAAAGCGTATTGAAAAACACGGAAGGATAGGGTATACTGTAAATGTATTGAAACGTATTAGAACATTAGGACGTTATTTCAACAGAACCGGAACGGAGGCCTGGGCAATGGGGGAAATCCTGCCGCGGGCGGAAAGCGCCAGTCCGCTTTACGCGCAGATCATGGACAGAATCAGGATGGACATCCTCGCGGGCGTTTACCCGGTGGGAAGCAGAATCCCGGCGGAACATGAGCTGGAAGCGAGGTACGCCGTAAGCAGGGTCACGGTGAGACGGGCAATGCAGGAGCTCACGGCCGCCGGTATGCTGGAGCGAAAACAGGGAAAGGGAACTTTTGTCGCGCAGCCGAGAACGATGCGCAGGGAACGGTTTTTTCAGGATTTCTTCGACAGCTGCCGTGACATGGGCCGGACTCCTTCCGTCCTGAAGCTGCGGGTTACGGAAGCGCCGGCGACGGATGAGGACAGGGAAAAGCTGAACCTTCCGCCGGAAACGGGAGTCGTCCGGATCCGCCGGCTGCTGGCTGCGGACGGGGAGCCCGTGATTCTTGAAACGGATCATTTCTCCATGGCCTATTCATGGCTTGAAAGCGCAGACCTGAAAGGCAGCCTGTACCGGATAATGCAGGAATACGGGGTTCGCGCGGAGAAAAGTACTTATGATTTTTCGCTTCGCAGAGCGGACGCGGACGAAGCCGCTTTGCTTCAGGTAGAGGACGGCGCGGTTCTGCTGGCAGTGGAACAGGTGGTCTATGATCAGAAAGGAAGACCGCTGCACACCGGTTCCCAGCTGATCCGCGGAGACCGGTATACGATGAGGATTTAGGAACCGCCGGCAGCGGAGCGGCGGAACGGCACCGGAGGAAACGCCGGAATCCGCCCGGCACAGGACGGCGGATGAAGAGGAGTAAAAAATGAGCGAGAATACGGGCCTGATGAACAGACCGAAAAAACTCTGGAACGACGCGCTGAAAATGGTTAAGGGCGAGGATACGACGCAGCTGATCGAACAGTTTACGGCTGAAATGACGCTTGTTGCGGAAGGCCTGTGCGAGGATCAGAACAAGCTGCGCGGGGAAGTAAACCGGATGGTTAACGAGGAAGACCGCCGGCTTCAGCAGCTGGACAGCCGCCTCGCGGAGCTTGATAAAACGCTGACAGACCAGGAAAGGGAACACGACAGGATCATTACCGAACTCCGCGGCAGGCTGGCCGCACTGGAAAAACAGAGCGAACGGACCGCGAGGGAGAACGAACGGAAGGAAAAAAAGAACCGGAGCCTCGTCCGCGATATCACGATCCTGATTGTCGTGGCCGCGGCGGCCGTGATCGCGGTAAGTCTCGTGCTGAAACTGGTCTGACGGAGCGGGAAAAATCCGCGTATACGGACAGAACGAAAGGAACAGAACATGAAAAAATATGAGGAGATTGTCAGAGAATACCGGAAGCGTCAGCGGGATACAGTCGTGGATACGCTGGCCGCGGGCCTGACCTATATGGACGAACTGGCCGTGGACGCCGGACTGCTGGAGGAGACCGGCGTAATGACGGACGTCATGGAAAGCATGACGGGCATTCTTCCGTTCGCGATCATTACCGTGAGCGAGGGAAGCAAAATACTGCTGAAGAAAAAGCCCGGGAAAACAGGACTGAAGGACGGAGCCTTTCGAATGGCGAAAACCGGCGCGGCTATGGGCGTCGGCGCGGCTGTGATGGGAGCGGCGGGCTTCTGGGCCGCGATTCCCGCGACGATGGGAGTCAGAGCGCTGTTTGACAGCTACCGCAGCAAGGCGCTGAC
>ONXY01000161.1 GCA_900321945.1 uncultured Eubacteriales bacterium
CGTGTACTCCGCGGTCTCCCTGGCCCGTCCCAGGGGTGAAACGTAGAAATCCCGGATTTCGTATTTCTCCATTCTCCGGCTCAGCAGCTCCGCTTCCTCTTTCCCCTTGGCTGTCAGCCGGTCCGCGGAGTAATCCGGCTCTCCGTGGCGGATCAGCAGAATACGCATCCTTTTCTCTCCTTTCGGATCAGTAGACAAACAGGTAAATTCCGAACCAGTGCGCCAGCGCCCCGAACAGCACGAAGAAATGCCAGAGAAAATGGGCTCCCTTCTTCTTCAGCGCGAAGGGAATGATGCCGAGCGTATACAGGACGCCGCCCCCCAGCACCGTCCAGAACAGCGGCAGGTTGTTCCGCGTCATACCCGGCAGAAAAATCAGCCCGCACCAGCCCAGTACGATGAACAGCGTCAGATGCAGCGCCTTCGGGCGCCCGGGGCCGAACACCCCGACCAGGGTGACGCCGGTGATGATGATCACCCACTGGACAATGCACAGGACCGCGCCGGCCCGGTTCCCCCAGTACACGAGCCACAGCGGGGTAAAGGTCCCGCCGATCAGCAGGTAGATCGAGATATAGTCGAACCGCCTCCACAGTCTTTTCACGCCTGAACCGGACCGGAAAGCGTGGTACAGACAGCTCATCAGGAACATGACGATCATGCAGATGCCGTAGACCAGGCTGGAAAGCACCCGGATTCCGGTATCCGATTTCAGCAGCAGCAGGATCATCCCGGCGATGCCCAGCAGGGCGCCGATCCCGTGGGTGACGGAATTCCCGACTTCCTCCAGAATGCTCCGCTTCGGCGGCTCGTTCGCCGCCCGTTTTCTCATTTTTTCGCTCATTTTCTCTTTCCGCGACGCCGCGCCCGCCTCCGGGCCCGGACGTTCTCAGCGGGATCCGCTTTCCCTGTCTATTTTATGAATATCCGCCTCTTCCACGGTCATGTAGGCCGTCCGGTGATGCGTGTAGATCACCTTGCCCGGAGCCGCGCCGGAGGGCTTCCGGACGTATTTCCGCCGGGTATAGTCGACGGGAACCAGGGAGCTTCGCTGCCCCCGGCTGAACCATGCGGCCAGCTGGGCCGCCTGCTTCAGGGTTTCCGGCGGTATGTCGCCCTCGCACCGGATGATGACGTGGCTTCCGGGCATATCCTTCGCGTGAAGCCACATCTCCTCCGGCTTCGCGCTCTGGGTCAGCCGGTCGTTCTGCACCGCGTTCTTGCCCACCAGAATCTCCAGTCCGTCCGCGGAGAGGTATCTGTACGGCCTGCTCTGCGGCAGATTTCTCTGCTGGCGGCGGTTTGAGACCCGCTTCATGTATCCGGTCCGGATCAGCTCCCCCCGGATCTCTTCCAGCTCGCTCTCCTCCTCGCATTTGTCCACGTCCAGCAGCATGCCTTCCAGGTATTCCAGCTCCTGCAGGGTCTTTTCCTTCTGTTCCTGGGCCGCCTGCCGGGCGGATCTGGCCTTCTGGTATTTTTTGAAATATTTCTGCGCGTTCTGGCTGGGGGTCAGCCGGGTATCCAGCGGAATGACGATGTTTCCGCCCGCGGCGTCGTACCAGTTGGGCAGCGCCGCTTCCTGCTGTCCCTTCCGGAGGGAGAAAAGGTTCGCGTTCAGCACCTCTCCCATGATCCGGTATTCCTCCATCCGCGCGGCGCCCGCCAGTTCCTCTTCCTGCAGCGCCAGCTTCTTCTCGCACCGCTCCGTCTGGGTCTTCAGCAGCCGGACCATGGACGCGCTTTTCTGCCGCAGCCGGTCCTGCCTGTCCCTGGCGCCGAAATAGCTTTCCAGCGCCCCGCTGACGGTGGCGCACGGCTTCTGACGCTCCGGATCCCGGCTCAGGAACGGAAACGGAAAGACGTCCTCCGCCTCTCCCTCTTCGTTCAGCAGCACCCGTGGATCCGTCCGCTCCGGCATTCCCGCGAAAAAGCGCGCGGCCTTTTCGCAGACTTCCGCTCTCCCCTCCGGGTCATCCGGATATTCTCCGCCCGGTCCCAGCGCCCGCAGCGCGATCTCCCGGGCCGAGATCTGGCTCAGGCCGCTCACCGCGGCCGCCAGCGCTTTTTCAAAAGGCTGGTTCCCGTTTTCCTCCAGTCTCCGCAGCAGTTCCTCCCCCGTCAGGGCGGAGGGATCGAGCTTTCCCTGCCCCGGCGGCGGCGCGTAGGTCATGCCCGGCTGAACCTGCCGGATCCGGCTCATTTCCGCGTTTACGTGATGGGCGGCCTCCAGGATCCTTCCCTCGCCGTTCAGCAGCATCAGGTTGGAATGCCTTCCCATGATTTCCAGCACAAGCCTCCGGGGTTCGTGATCCCCCATCTCGCCGGTCGTGTCCATGTCGATATGGACGATCCGGTCGCCGTCCACCTGCCGGACGCTCAGGATCCGGCCTCCCAGAAGCTGCTTCCGCATCAGCATGCACAGCGCCGGCGGTTCCAGCGGATTGGAAAACCGGTTTTCCGTCAGGTGAAGGCGCGCGTTGTTCGCGGAGGCGCACAGAAGCAGGCTGCGGTTTTCGTTTTCCGCGCGGATCACCAGTATTACGGTGTCCCGCTCCGGCTGGGTAATCCTGTCGATCCGGCCTCCGGCCAGTTTCCGGTTCAGCTCCCGCGCCGCGAATCCCACCATCAGTCCGTCCATCGGCATGACCGCTCATCCTCCGGTGTCTTTCCGTTCATCCCGCCGGCCGGCTTTCGCGGCCGTACCGGTTTCTCCGGACGGCGCGCGCCGTCCTTATCCCATCAGTTTTTTCCGGAGCGTCTTCAGCTCCTCCTGCTCCTCCTGCAGCCGCAGCAGAAACCGCTTCTGCTCCGGGTCTTCCGCCAGCAGCTCCCCGGCCCTGCGGACCGCCTCCGTAAACCGGGGATCCATTCCCCGCGGTCCCTGCCGGGTCAGGGGGCAGACGCCCCTGGCGCGTTCGTCCGTCCGGACGGAGACGCTTCCGTCCTCTCCGATCCGGGGCAGCAGCGGGAACATCCGGCAGGCAAGGGGCCGGTTTTCCCTTTCGCAGGCGCCGGGACAGATCAGCAGGAGATCCTTTCCCGCCGGGATGATCCGCCAGCCTTCCCCGTCCCCGCAGAAGTCCTCTTCCCCCGGAAACAGGAGCATGCCGGTCTCCTCGCCCTCCATGGAGGCGCAGCACCGCTTTCCGCAGATCCTTCCGCAGTCCGTCCTCAGGGGCGTCGCGTCCGCCAGAAGCCGCCGCGCGGCATTCAGGAGTTCCGTCCTTTTTTCTTCATCCGTTTTCTTTTCCATGCGGCTTTCTCCCGGTCACGCCCTCCACCGCCAGGCTCTGCGGACGCCCGCGGCGTCCGTCGTCATCAGGTCTGGCATCTTTCCGTTCTCCAGGCGCAGGGAATCCACCAGCGCCGGATAGCGGAAGGAACGCTGATACCGTTTCAGAACCCTGAACGTGTCCTGCTCAATGCTCCCCGTTTCCCAGGATTCCAGCAGATCCATGGGCTGCGCCTGTCTTCCGCCCGGGATCTCCGGCAGTTCCAGCCCGCCGATCCGCAGCCGGCCGGAGGCCCCGTCGTAATCCGCCAGCAGCCGCGCGGGCGCGCCGCTTCCCGGGCACGTTACCGTCAGGCTGTCCGCTTTCAGCCTGGCCAGGCTCACCGCGACGGCCTCCGGGCTGATATCCATTCCGGCGTAGCGGCACCCCAGCTGCTCCGCTGCCGCCAGAGTCGTTCCGCTTCCGCAGCACAGGTCAGCCACCAGATCTCCCGGCTCCGTCACCGGCAGCAGCAGCCGCTCCAGCAGCTTCACGGGTTTCTGCGTCAGGAAGCCCGTACGTTCCGGATCCCGCTGCTGCAGATACCCGATGTCCGTCCAGACGTCCCCCGGATAGACCGGCTCGTCGTCATAATACCGGTATTCCTTCCCGCCGGATGTGATGCTGGAGTAGGTTCTCCCGTCCCTGTCCATCCCCCGGGCCATATGGTTTCTCCGATGTTCCTTCCGGGAAAGGGGCACCTTCGTCAGGTCGAACCGGTATCCGGCGCTCCTGGCGTACAGCAGGATCGTGTCGTGTTTCCTCGGAAAGCACTTTTTGCTGCGGCCGCCGCTTTCGTAGCCCCAGATGATCTCGTTCAGAAAACGGTCCTTTCCGAAGACCCGGTCGCACAGTTCCCTGGCCCGGGCAGACATGCGCCAGTCCAGGTGGAGATAAAAGACGCCTTCCGGCCGCAGCAGTTCCCGGGACGACGTGATCATTTTCTTCAGCAGGCGCAGGTAGGCGCCCTCGTCCCTGAAGCTGTCGTCATACGCCGGCAGATCCAGTGCCGGCGTTCCTTTTCTCCAGCCCTTCTCTCCCAGGGGCCGCTTTCTCCGGAAGGTTTTCCCGGTCATGAAGGGAGGATCGAGATACACGCACTGCGCCGTGCCCTGGAGCGTCTTGATTTCGTGCGGCAGCCGCAGAGCGCCGCCGCAGACCAGCCGGTCTTCTCCGTCCCCGTAAATCGACCGCCGTACCGGAACCTGTTCGTACATCTCCGCTCCCCCTTCCCGTATTGCTTTGTAAACAGAAGTCTTATACGCTGATCTCCGCCCGTCCGGCCGTCACGCCGTCCAGCAGAGGCCTGAGTTTCTCCAGATAGGCGTCCACCTGTTCCGGGCACCGGCCCGTGTAGTTCTCCGGCCGCAGGCCCTCCCGGATTTCCTCCTCCGTCAGGGAAAAGGCCGGATCCGCCGCCAGCAGCTCCGGCAGGTTGCAGGGCTGCCCGTTCTTCATCCGGGCTGTGGCCTCCATGGAGCAGCGGCGGATCACCTCGTGCGTCTCCTGCCGGTCCGCTCCCCGCTTCACCGCCTCCATCATCAGATTCTCCGTGGCGATGAAAGGCAGATATTCCGTCACCGTGCGCTCAATGATTTTTTCGTTCACCCGAAGCCCGTCCGTCACGTTCTGCGCCAGCCGCAGCACCGCGTCCGCGCAGAGGAAGCCCTCCGGCAGGGAAATCCGCCGGTTCGCGGAATCGTCCAGCGTGCGCTCCAGCCACTGGGTCGATGCCGTCATGGCGGCGTTCATCGCGTCCGCCATCAGGTACCGGCTCAGGGAGCAGATCCTTTCGCACCGCATGGGGTTCCGCTTGTAGGGCATGGCGGAGGATCCGATCTGTCCGGATTCGAAGGGTTCCTCCACCTGCCGGTCGTGCTGCAGCAGCCGGATGTCGTTCGCCATGCGGTAACAGCTCTGCGCTATGGCGCTGAGGCAGGAAAGGATCCGGCTGTCCAGCTTCCGGGGATAGGTCTGGCCGCAGACGTCGTACATCCGGGAGAAGCCGAACCGTTCGGTCAGGCGGCGGTTCAGCTCCCGGATCTTCTCCTGATCCCCGTCGAAGAGTTCCATCAGGCTGGCCTCGGTACCCGTGGCGCCGCGGCATCCGAGAAACGGAATCGCGGAAAGCACGAAATCCGTTTCCTCCAGGTCCGAATGCAGATCCTGCAGCCAGAGCGCGGCCCGCTTTCCCACCGTCACCAGCTGCGCGGGCTGATAGTGGGTGTAGCCCAGGGTGGGCAGGGCTTTGTACTTTTCCGCGAAGGCCGCCAGGTTCTTCATGACCTTCAGCAGTTCCCCCCGCAGGTATCGCAGCGCGTCCCGGTACAGGATCAGGTCCGCGTTGTCGGTCACGTAGCAGCTGGTCGCGCCCAGATGGATGATGCCCGCCGCCTCCGGCGCCGCCTTCCCGTAGGCATAGACGTGCGCCATCACGTCGTGGCGCACCTCCTTTTCCCGCGCGGCGGCCAGGTCGAAGTCGATGTCTTCGATATGGCTTTCCAGCGCCCGGATCTGCGCCTCCGTGACGGGAAGCCCCAGCTCCGATTCCGCCCGGGCCAGTTCCGTCCACAGTTTCCGCCAGGTGCGGATCCGGGTCCGTGCTGAAAACAGCTCCAGCATGTACGCGCTGGCGTAGCGGGAGGACAGGGGGGATTCATACTGATCGTGCATGATTATTTCCTTTCAATATACGCTTCCCGGTCGGGTCCGACGGAGACATAGACGATGGGGCAGCCCACCGCCTTCTCGATCATCTCCACGTAGTTCCGGGCCTCCGCGGGCAGATCCTCCCATTTCCTGGCGCCCGAGATGTCCTGCTTCCAGCCGGGCACCCGGGTAATGACGGGCCTGCACCGGTCCAGAAGCACCGGGAAGGGGAACCGGTCCGTCTGTTTTCCGTCCAGTTCGTATTTTTCGCACACGGGGATCTCGTCCATGCCGCTCAGCACGTCCAGCTTCGTCAGGGCAAGCCCTGTTGCGCCCTGCATCCGCACGCCGTAGCGGGTGGCTACCAGATCGACCGGGCCTACCCGGCGGGGACGTCCGGTTTTCGCGCCGTATTCCGCGCCGGCCTCCCGCAGCCGTTCCGCTTCCTCCCCGAACAGCTCGCACACGAAGGGACCCTCTCCCACGCAGGTGGAATAGGCCTTCACCACGCCGATCACCTCGTCGATCCGCGCCGTCGGCAGTCCGGATCCCACCGGCGCATAGGCGGCGATGGGATTGGAGGAGGTGGTGTAGGGCACGATGCCGTAATCCAGGTCCCGCAGCGCGCCGAGCTGCGCCTCAAAGAGGAGACGTTTCCCCTCCGCCTGCGCCCGTTCCAGAATCTCCGTTGTATCGCAGATGAAGGGCCTCAGCTTTTCGCCGTAGTCCAGAAGCCGGTCCGTCAGGCTGTCGGCGTCCACGGGTTCCGCGCCGTACACGCCCTGCAGGATCAGGTTCTTCCATTCCGTCAGCTGCTTCACGTGCTCCCGGAGATAATCGGGATGAAACAGTTCGCCGGCCAGCAGCGTCTTCTTCTGATACTTGTCGGAATAAAACGGCGCGATGCCCTGCTTTGTGGATCCGTAGGCCCGGTCCTTCAGCCGCGCCTCCTCCAGCCCGTCCAGCTCGCGGTGCCAGGGAAGCAGCAGGGAGGCCCGCTCGCTGATCTTCAGATTCTCCGGATCAAGCTTCACGCCCTGCGAGCGGATCTGCTCCATCTCCGTCCAGAGATTCTCCGGATCCAGGGCCACGCCGTTGCCCAGAATGTTCAGCACTCCCGGACGGAAAATGCCGGAGGGCAGCAGGTGCAGAGCAAATTTACCGTATTCGTTCACCACGGTGTGACCGGCGTTTCCGCCGCCCTGGTACCGGATGACCACGTCGTACCGGTCGGTCAGCAGATCCACCATCCGGCCTTTTCCCTCGTCGCCCCAGTTAATGCCTACAATCGCGCAGTTGGACATTTCCGTTCTTCCTTTCAGCATTCGATGAACGCTTCGTATACCTGGGCCACGTTGCCCCGGAGCGTCGCGTTTCCGTTCTCGTACCGGACGTACAGGTTCCCGCCGGGCACCTGCACCTGGATATCTGTTCCCTCCTGGCAGAAGCCGTTCACCACCGCGGCCGCCGCGGCGGCGCAGGCGCCGGTTCCGCAGGCCATCGTCTCCCCGCTGCCCCGCTCCCAGACCCGCATCCGCAGCGTCGTGGGGTTCACCACCCGGACAAACTCCGTATTCACCCGGTTCGGGAACAGCTTCGAGTGCTCGAACTGCGGCCCCAGGTGGGGCAGATCCAGCAGATCAGGCTGGTCGGTGAACACGACGCAGTGGGGGTTGCCGACTGAAGCGCAGGTCGCCTGGAACGTCCGGATTTCCGTGGCCGTATGGGTCTTGTTGGGGCCGCTGATCTGAACCGGAACGTTCACCGCCCGGTCCCCGGGCAGATTCACAGGCACGTCGGCGGGCCTGAAGCTCACCGGGCCCATGTCGATCACGACGGACTGCACCTGGCCGAAGCGGGTCACGGTTTTCAGCCTCCGGACGCCGCTTTCGGTCTCCACGCTGATAGTCTCCTTCTGTACCAGGCCCCGGTCGCTCAGATATTTCGCTACGCAGCGGATCGCGTTTCCGCCGGTGGCGCCTTCGGTTCCGTCCCGGTTGAACAGCCTGATCCGGACGTCCGCCTTATCGCTGGGCCGCAGAAGCACCAGGCCCTCCGCGCCGGCGCCGAAGTGGTTCTCGCACAGCCGGACGCAGATGGACTCGATACCCTCCACCCGGCCTTTCAGCGCGTCGATCAGAATGTAGTCGTTGCCCGTGGCCTGCATCTTGACAAAGCGCAGCTTCTGGCGGGCGGACCGCATGTCGTTCAGGTTCACCAGCTCCGTGTTTCTCTCGGAGTACCGGGACAGCAGCGTGTCCGCCAGCGCCCGGGCCGTATCCAGGCTGGTGAAGCAGGGAATCCCCAGCGCCAGCGCCCGCCGGTGCAGGGCGATATACTCCTTCACCGTGTCGTCTTCCAGCGCTCCGGTGTAGACGATGTACCGGATGTCCCCGCCGGCCAGCAGGTCGAAGATGCGGCCGCTTTCATCCACGCCGGGAACGGTGTTCACCGGGATGCCCAGCTTCGCGATGGTTTTCGCCGTGCCCTCCGTGGCGTACAGGGTGCAGTGCAGGTCGTAGAAGCGCCGGGCCAGCTCGATGATCTCCGGATAGTCGTAGTCCGCCACGCTCAGCAGCACCCCGGCCTCGTCCTCCGCCTGCGTCACCTGCATTCCCGCGGCGGTCAGGCCCTTGAACAGCGCTTCGCTCACGTCCTTGCCGATGCCCAGCACCTCGCCCGTGGACTTCATTTCCGGGCCCAGGTAGGCGTTGGCGTCGGACAGTTTTTCAAAGGAGAACACCGGCACCTTCACGGCCCAGTAGGGCGGCGGCGTCCGCAGCCCCGTGCCGAAACCCAGCTCCGCGAGGGGCTGCCCCAGCATGACCCGCGCCGCAAGATCCACCATGGGCACGCCCGTCACCTTGCTGATGTAGGGAACGGTCCGGCTGGCCCGGGGATTCACCTCGATCACGTACAGCTCGCCGTGGAAAACCAGATACTGGATGTTCACAAGCCCCTTCGTTCCCAGCGCCAGGGCCAGCTTCTCGCTGGCGGAAACCACCGTGTCCATCATGTGGTCGTCCAGCGTGTAGGGCGGATAAACCGCGATCGAGTCTCCGGAATGAATGCCCGCCCGCTCCACATGCTGCATGATCCCGGGAATCAGGACGTCCTTCCCGTCGGAGATCACGTCCACCTCCAGCTCGATGCCGGGCATGTACTGGTCCACCAGCACCGGGTTCTCGATCCCGTGGGCCAGGATCCGGGCCATGTAGGTTTCCACATCCTCGTCCTTCCGGGCGATGGTCATGTTCTGCCCGCCGATGACGTAGCTGGGCCGCAGCAGCACCGGGTAGCTCAGCCTTCGGGCCGCCTCCAGCGCCTCCTCCAGCGTCAGGACGGATTCGCCTTTCGGCCTCCGGATGCCGAAGCGTTCCAGCAGCGCGTCAAACCGGGAACGGTCCTCCGCCAGGTCGATGCCGTCGGCGCTGGTTCCCAGGATCGGAATCTTCCGCCGGTCCAGCGCCTGAACCAGCCGGATGGCCGTCTGCCCGCCGAAGGCCACGACCACGCCCTCCGGCTTCTCCACCTCGATGACCCGCATCACGTCTTCCTCGTTCAGGGGTTCGAAGTACAGCCGGTCCGCCGTGTCATAGTCCGTGGACACGGTCTCCGGGTTGTTGTTGATAATCACCACGTCGTATCCCAGCTCCCGCAGGGTCCAGACGCAGTGCACGCTGGAATAGTCGAACTCAATGCCCTGCCCGATGCGGATGGGGCCGGAGCCCAGCACCAGCATCACCGGCCGGCCGCTGCGCGGGTGGATCCGGGATTCGCATTCCCCGCTCTCGAAGGTCGCGTAGAAATACGGTGTCTCCGCGTCGAATTCCGCGGCGCAGGTATCCACCATCCGGTAGACCGCCTCCGCCCGGGGAAGATCCTTCCTGCCGCTCAGCCGGGTCAGGGCCGCGTCCGGATAGCCCAGGCGCTTGCCCCGCAGATACTGCTCGTCGGTCAGCCCGTCCGCGATGGACTTCTCGTAGTCCGCCAGGTTCTGCAGTTTCCACAGGAAGAACTCGTCGATCTTTGTGATATCGTAGATCTCCTCCACGCTGATTCCGTTCTTCAGCGCCTCGAAGATCGTGAACAGCCGGTAGTCGTCCGCCCGGGCCAGCCGTTCCCGCAGGGGCGCCGGATCCTGCGCGTCCCGGTTCAGGGTGTCCAGCCCGATCTCCGCGCCGCGGACGGCCTTCATCAGCGCCATCTCGAAGCAGGGACCGATGGACATCACCTCTCCGGTCGCCTTCATCTGCGTTCCCAGCGTGCGGGAGGCGGATACGAACTTGTCGAAGGGCCATTTGGGCATCTTCACGACGACGTAGTCCACCGTGGGTTCGAAGCACGCGCAGCTTTTGCCGGTCACCTCGTTCCGGATCTCGTCCAGCGTGTAGCCCAGGGCGATCCGGGTCGTCACCTTGGCGATCGGGTAGCCCGTGGCCTTGGAGGCCAGTGCCGAGGAACGGGATACGCGGGGGTTCACCTCGATCACCGCGTACTCGAAGCTGTCCGGATGCAGGGCGAACTGGCAGTTGCACCCGCCCACGATGCCCAGGGCGGAGATGATATGCAGCGAGGCGGACCGGAGCATCTGGTATTCCTTGTCGGAAAGCGTCAGCGCGGGCGCCACCACGATGCTGTCGCCGGTGTGGATGCCCACGGGGTCCACGTTTTCCATGGAGCAGACGGCGATCACGTTGCCGGCGCTGTCGCGCATGACCTCAAACTCGATTTCCTTCCACCCGGCCACGGATTTCTCGATCAGCACCTGGGTGATCGGGGAAAGCGCCAGACCGCCGGCCGCGATCTCGCGCAGGGCCTTTTCGTCCGCCGCGCTGCCGCCGCCCGCTCCGCCCAGGGTGAAAGCCGGCCGCACGATGACCGGATATCCGATTTCGTCCGCCACGGCGACGGCTTCCTCCACCGTGTTGGCGATTCCGGACGGAATCACCGGCTGGCCGATGGATTCCATGGTTTCCTTGAACAGCTTCCGGTCTTCCGCCTTCTCGATGGCGTCGGTGTTGACGCCGATCAGGCGGACGCCCTCCTGCTCCAGAAAGCCCTCCTTCTGCAGCTGCATGGCAAGGGTCAGGCCTGTCTGCCCGCCCAGGCCCGCCAGCAGGCTGTCCGGTCTTTCCTTCCGGATAATGCGCTTCAGCGTCGGAATGGTCAGCGGCTCCAGGTAGATTTCGTCCGCCATGGCCTTATCCGTCATGATCGTCGCCGGGTTGGAGTTCACCAGCGCCACCTGCACGCCTTCCTGTTTCAGCACGCGGCAGGCCTGGGTGCCCGCGTAGTCGAACTCCGCCGCCTGGCCGATCACGATGGGGCCGGAGCCGATCATCAGCACCTTGCGAATGGATGGATCCTTAGGCAAGTTCCTTTCCCCCTTCCCTGCTCATCATTTCACAGAAACGGTCAAACAGGAAGCCCGTGTCCCGCGGACCCGCGCAGACCTCGGGATGGAACTGGGTCGTAAACGCGTTCAGCTCCGGATAATCCACGCCCTCGCAGGACAGGTCGTTGGCGTTCACGAACCTTACCCGCCCCGTGGGCAGCGATCCGGACTTCACCGCGTATCCGTGGTTCTGGCTGGTCACCCAGGTGCGCCCCGTCACCAGATCCTTCACGGGCTGGTTGCCGCCCCGGTGGCCGAATTTCATTTTTTCCGTCTCTCCGCCCACGGCCAGCGCGGTCAGCTGATGCCCGAGGCAGATGCCGAACAGCGGCACTTTCCCGAGCAGTTTCCGGATCTCCCCGATGCAGAAGACGTTCTCCGCCGGATCCCCGGGTCCGTTGGACAGCATGACGCCGTCAGGCTTCATGGCCAGGATCTCCTCCGCGGAGGCGGATGCCGGCACCGCGGTCACTTCGCAGCCTCTCCGGATCAGCTCCCGGGTAATGTTCCGCTTCGCGCCGTAATCGACCAGAACCACGGAGAAGCGGCGCTCCCCCTGCGGCGGGAAAACCTCCGGCGCGGAACGGGTGACCTGTTCCACCACGCCCTGAATTCTGTATTCCCGGATCTCCGAAAGGTCCTTCGGAATCTCCCGGCAGATCTTCGCGTTCAGCACGCCCTTCGACCGGATTTTCCGGGTCAGGGCCCGGGTGTCCAGTCCTGCGATGGCGGGAATTCCCTGCTCACGCAGCCAGTCCCTCAGGATGCCTTCGCTTCGGAAATTGCTGGGCCGGTCGCAGATTTCATGCACGACGTAGCCCTTCACGGCGCTCTTTCCCTCGAAATCCGAAGGGATCACGCCGTAGTTCCCGATCATGGGGAATGTCTGCATCACGATCTGCCCGGCGTAGCTGGGATCCGTCAGGGTCTCCAGATACCCGACCACGCCCGTGGTGAAAACCAGTTCCCCCACCGACTCCGTGTCCGCGCCGATGCTCTCGCCGGCCAGAACCGTTCCGTCCGCCAGCACAAGATAGGCTTTTTCCATCCGCGTCCTCCCGTATCGTCCCGATTCAGTCCCGTCCTTCCCGAAAAAAGCAGCACCGCCGTCCGGTATTCACCGGCTGGGTGCTGCCTTCAGCCTGACGGGATCCCTGTGCATGGCCGATGCTCCTCCGTTTCGTCTTCAGATTCACGAGCCGTTTTTGATCGTAGCATAAAACCCCTGCCAATGCAAGTTTTACAACGGTTTTTTTCATGTTCCCCGCCGGCCTCTCCGCGGGGTTTCCGCCGCCGCGGCTTTCCGGCCGTCTGCGGGTTCTCCGCGGCCGCCCCGCCGGTCAGCCGCCGGCCCGGAACCAGCGCACCGCGTAGCTCTTCTCCACCGCCTGCCGCACCGCCCCGGCCAGGTCTGTTTCCTCGCTGAAAAGCGACGCGTAGCCCTTCAGGTTCATGGCCTTCTCCCGCAGCATCCGGGCCCGCCCGCATACGAAGATATGGCATTTCCGCTTTCCGTTCTTCGCCTCCTGAATCATGTTCACCGCGGAGGAGTTCCCGTCCAGGGCGATCAGCACGGAGGGCCGGCGCTTGAAGATCTCGTAGGAGAAGCTTTTGTAGACCCCCATGGGGCTGGGCTCGATGGACACCCGGATCCGCACGTCCGCCTTTTTCAGGCGTTCGGCTTCCGACGCCCCGATCCGGGAGGGCACGAAGGCGAAAAGATCGAATTTCCCTCTGTTCTGCTGCGCGATGCAGCGTTCGTAACCGCTCAGGCTGTGGCCGATGACCAGGAACATCTTTTCCGGATCGCCCTCCTCCAGCACCCGGTCCAGCTGCCGGCAGACCTCCGCCCGCGTCCTGGTCAGGTGATGGTCGTTGTTGAAGGATCCGCCGATCAGGATCACGGGCACCCGGTCCGTGGGAAGCTCCCGGATCCGGTCCGCGAAAACCGCCGCGCTGTCCTCCGTCTCCGGCAGATCCATCAGGAATTCCCCGGTTTTCTCCTGCTCCCGGATCTTTTCAGCGTAGTATTCCTCCGCCGTCCTCTCCCCGGCCGCCCGCCGGAAGGCGGCTGTTTTTTCATCCATTGCCGCCAGGCCGTCCCGGCGGATCCGTTCCTCCGTCTCCCGCATGGCCAGCAGGTCTTCCCGGGACAGGTTCAGCATTTTTTCCAGCGCCAGCTGCTCGTCGATGGAATCCGTGCCGTACAGCGCGCCGCCGTCCGTCCCCTGCACGCAGGCCACCCCCGCGGCGAGATACTGCCGCAGCGGATGGCTGGAAAGGGATCCCAGGTTGTTCAGCCGTACGTTGGATGTGATCTGGAACTCCAGCACCGCGCCGCTCTCCTTCAGATCCCGCAGCAGCTGCTGTCCCTTCCGGGAGGACAGGCTTGTCGTGTAAAGCCCGTGGCCGATGCGGATCTGCGGCATGCGCTGCCCCGGCGCCAGCCCCTCCCGCACGCAGCGGACGGCGTTGGCCACGTTCTCCCTCAGCCCGTCGTTCTCCCCGGCGTGGATCCGGATCGTAAAGGACGGATGCTCCGCCGCGAGCCGCACCAGCGCGTGCAGCAGCGGCGCCAGGTCGCGGATGTCGTTGATCTCCTCCCCTACAATGTCGCTGCCGGCCACATAGGGATCCCCGGCCACGGCCCTCAGGGTCCGCAGATTCTCCCGCATGGAGTCGTTTTCCGCGATCCGGTCCTTCATGATGGTCAGGGGCGTCCGCCGGATGGCCGCCAGAAAGCGGAGCGTCACGCCGGTTTCCTCCCGGACGGCCGGCAGAACCGCGTGCGCCTGGCCCAGCATACCGGGCGCGGCGTCCGGTTTCACCAGCGTGGTGTCCGAGATCTCCGCGTAGTCAACGCCGCACCGGGCGTAGGATCGGGCGATCCACAGCAGTTTGTCCATGAAAAGGGTGTTGTTCCCGAATACCGGGTGCGTCCGGTCCTGCCTCATCCGCCGCAGGTACTCCCGGATCTCTTCATCCGGCACCGCGTCCGTCTTCTCCATGGTTTCCGGCGGAAGCGGATCGTCGGCGGCCGTGCCCTTGCAGAACACGTACCGGTACAGATAAACCTTCTCCAGGTTGGTGAACACGGCCTGCCCGTCCTTCAGCACGGCCAGGGAGGCCCGGATTCTCGGCAGGTTCCAGGCCGCGTTTTCCGTGTTTTCCAGGATGAGCGAAGCGAAATTCAGGAAGGTCGCGTCGTTGATTTTCCGGTCCAGATACTTCCCCTTCAGCGTGGAGTCCCGGAAGCCCTCCGCGACGCGGGCCCGCCGTTCTGCCAGCAGCGTCTCCTGAGCCGGGGAGCAGCGCAGCCCCAGTTTCCGGATATAGTACAGCGGATAGCGGATCTGGTGGTGTATTCCCAGGGCGATCAGCAGGTCCGGATCCAGGTTCGCGTTCATATGGGTATGCAGATCCGTGCGGAACTTGCATTCCCGGAAAATGTAGGTTTTCACCACCGTCTTCCGGAAATCCAGCCGGTAGTCCTTCGTCTGGCTCATCAGCGTCTTGGCGATGGCGGGGATGGACGCCTTCCGCTCAATGGTTCCGTCCGGATAGATATTGGCGATCTTCGTGTCCTGCAGCCGGAGGACGTACAGGGTCCGGTTTTTTCCGTCGATATAGCAGGGCAGCACGCCCCGGATCACCCGGAGTCCGTTTTCATCCTCGGTCAGAGGCAGCCCGCACAGCGCCGCCAGGTTGGAAATCAGATTCCCCGTCCCGTGGTTCGGCGTCCGCAGCACGTAGGAGATCTCCTCCCCGTCCCGGTACAGCTCCACCAGGATATCCTTTTCCTTGTCCAGATAAAGATGTCCGAAAGGCTCCATGCTCCGTCTCCTTCACCGGTCCGTCGGTTTTCCCTGTCCGCCCGTCGTCCGCCGTCCGCGGCGGCGTCCGTCAGCTCTCCGCCGGCTTCCCCCGCCAGTGCCGAAGCACAAACCGGATGGCCAGCGGCAGCCACGCGGCCGCGTCCGGAAGAATCTGGCTCCCGTCCGTCGCGGTAATCTCCTGGCAGGTGCTGACGCCGTGCCCTCCCTGCTCAAAAACATGCAGCTCAAAGGGAACGCCGTTTCTCCGCAGAGCCGCGGCGTACTGCAGACTGTTCTCCACCGGCACGGAGGGGTCCTCCGCCGTGTGCCAGAGGAAGGTGGGGGGCGTGTCCTTCGTGACCCGGTTCTCCAGGCTCAGCTCCTCCGTCCGCCTCAGCTGATTGTCCGGATCCCCGGGATCCCCCAGCAGGCTGAGTCGCGAGCCCTCGTGGGCGAACCTGCCGAGCGTCAGCACCGGGTAGCACAGAAGCTGGCTGTCCGGCCGCCAGGAGAGCCCGCCGCCCAGCGCCTTCTCGAACACCGGCTCCCGCCAGAGCGTTCCCACCGTGCCCGCCAGGTGTCCGCCGGCGGAAAACCCGCAGACGGATATCGCGTCCGGCTTCACATGCCATTCGGCCGCGTGCTCCCGGCAGTACTGAACCGACCAGGCCAGCTCCAGCGCCGCCGCGGGATACCGGGCCGGCGCGCAGCTGTACCGCAGCACGGCCGCGTGGATCCCCTCCGCCAGAAACTTCAGCGCCACCGCCTCCGCTTCCCGGTCCGAGCAGTACTGGTACGCCCCGCCGGGCACGACGATCACCATCGGCCGGTCCGGGCGCCGCGTAATATTCTCCAGGTGCGGCAGAATCATCAGATTCAGCCGGGCGGGCTGCGCCGGTTCCGGTACCCCCGCCCGGGCGTATCCGGCGTCCACGGGAATCATGGAAAGCATTTCCGTCCCTCCTTCGGTAAACCTGATGGTATTATATATCCGGCCGGCGCCGGAAGTCCACCGAAAACGCAAAATCCGCAGGTTGCATTTTGCCCGCCCGTGTTCTATAATGCTTTGTGGTATTCCGCATTTCTGTCTCTGGAGGATGGACGATGGACTACGTATTTATGATGGACAGCGACAGCGATCTGCCGTGGGATCTGAAGGAGAAGTACGACATCCCGGTGGTCTATATGCCCTACGCCCTGAACGGGAAGGAGTATTTTGACGATCTCGGCCAGACGCTGGACCACAAAAGCTATTACGATCAGATGCGGGCCGGCGCCGCGCCGGTAACCTCCGCGCTGAACGAGGCGGTATACCTGGATTATTTCGAGCCTTACCTGAAGGAAAAGGATCTGCTTTTCGTCGCCTTTTCCGGCAAAATGAGCTGCACGCTTCAGGCCGTTTATTCCGCCCGGGAAAAGCTTCTGAAAAAGTATCCGGAGCGGAAGTTCGTCGTCGTGGATACCCTGAGCATTTCCATGCCCCTTACCCTGCTGGCTCTGAAGGCCCATGAGCTTTACCGGAACGGCGCGCCCATTGAAGAGGTGGCGGAATGGCTGGAGAGCAACAAGCTGCGCGCCCAGGGCTGGTTCACCGTGGACGATCTGAAATATCTGAAGCGGGGCGGCCGGATCTCCCCCACGGCGGCGGCCTTCGGCTCCATGCTGGATATCAAGCCCATCATCTGCGAAGCCAAAGACGGAACCCTCCAGAGCGCGGACAAGGTCCGCGGCCGCAAAAAGGCGCTGAACGTGCTGGCGGACAAAGTAAAGGAATACGAGCTGGATCCTGAGGAAAGCCCGGTGGAGATCATTCACGCCGACGTGCCGGAGGATGCGGAGGAACTGAAGGAGCTGGTTCTGAAACGGAATCCTCAGCTGCGGATCCGGATCGACCCCATCGGCCCGGTTATCGGCGCCCACTGCGGGCCCGGTACGCTGGCCATCTGCTTCCTGGGGAAGGAGCGGACCATCTGACAGATCATTCAGACCCCGGTCTGTATTCCGGAAGGGCTTTTCCGGATACAGACCGGGGTCTTTTTTGTCGGCCGGCCGGAAACAGGCCGCATGCCGGCTCTTCCGACAGTTTCTCCCTGTGTCCGGGTCTTCGGTCACGCGGATCGGCGGTTCAGCAGGACGACGGCGGCCAGAATCAGGAGAATGCCGATCCCGGAGAGCAGCGTCAGCGGTTCGGAAAAAACCAGAATACCGATCAGCGTCGCGACCATCGGCTCGACGGTCGCGAGGATTCCGGCCCTGCTGGCCTCCACGGTGCGGAGTCCGAGCGTATACGACAGAAAAGGGACGACGGCTGTAACCAGTGCCGTCAGACAGCAGAAGAACAGCAGAAACGGCAGATCGGGAGCCGCCGCGAACTTTGAAGCCATATCCGCCGGATCGCAGATCAGCCAGGAACCGGCAGCGGCGAACAGGAATGTGTAGGTCGTGACCGTATACGGGGAATAGCGCCGCAGGGCGACGGTCCCCAGGATGCTGTACAGTCCGTATCCGATGCCGGAGCCCAGGCCGGTCAGCAGCCCGGCAGGGCTGACTCCCTCCCCGGAGATTCCGGAAACAAGCACGCAGCCCGCAAAGGCGAGAGCCAGAGCGAGCAGCCTGTTCCGGTTCATTTTTTCGCGGAAGAAAAGCATGGACATAAGCATGATCCAGATCGGCGAAGTATAGAGGAGGATCGCCGCCGTGGAGAGCGGCATCATTGTGATCGCCGTAAAATAACATACGGTGAAAAACAGAATGCTTCCGAAGCCGAGTCCCAGGAAAAGAGGAAGATCCCGCGGCGAAATTCTGAAGCCGGAGCGGTCCCTGATGAGCAGCAGGAAGCAGAAGGCAAGCGCGGCCAGCGTGACGCGGATGGACACGATCTGCGCGGAGCTGAAACCGAAGCCGCCGAGTTTTCTTACGAATATGCCCATGCTTCCCCAGAAGCATCCCGCGAGTATGATCAG
>ONXY01000183.1 GCA_900321945.1 uncultured Eubacteriales bacterium
CTCGAGAGCCTCCTCCCGGGGACGGAAACCGTCCTCCGCGAAAGTCGGGACCTCCCTGCAGACCCCTCCCGCCGTTTCGATCTGCTGCCTGTAAACGGGAAAATACGGGCCGAACACGATCACCTCGTCTCCCGGGTTCAGCAGTCCCAGCATGACCTGGCTCATTCCCATGCAGCTGGACGTGGTGATCAGCACTTCTTCCGCGGAAACCTCCTGGCTGTAATCCTCAAGCCAGGCTTGCCGGATCGCGTCGATCAGTTCCGGATCGCCCTTCGGATCGCCGTAGCGCGTATACCCCGCGCGGGCGTCCCGGCAGGCGGCGTCGATAATCCGGCTGTCCGTAATGAAATCGGTATCGCCGATGCTCAGATCGATCACATCGCCGTACCGGCGCAGCGCCTCGGTGTCCAGAGAAAGCCCGCCCTGCGCGTCCCGGAAACGCGCGGCAATGTATTTCTTCATGTCTGTGCCTCCTCCCGTACGTCGGGGATCACGGTTCCCGCGTTTTCGATCACGTACAGGGTCTTTCCCTCCAGTTCCGCCGCGGCCAGCAGATCCTCCATCCGGCTGAATGCGCGGATACCCATGGGGGCCACAGTCTCCGGGGGAATGGAGGTGAGCATGAAGATGCGGTACCGCCGCGCCTGCTCGCAGTTCAGGAAGAAAATATAGCCGGGAACCGTGAAGCTGCCGCGCAGCCGCTCCTCCAGCGTGCCGTCCTTCAGGTTCCGGATCCAGTCGAAGTATTCCGCCGGTCCGCCGCCCTCCCGGGCCTCGATGATCAGGATCAGCGTACCGCCGGGCTTCAGGGCGCTTTCCACGTTGTCGATGGATTTGGTACCCTGGTACAGGGACATGTCCTTGGGATATCCGCCGCATCCGGCGATCACGGCGTCCGCCCTGCAGGGCACGGGCACCCGGTATACGGCGTCCGCGGCTTCGCAGGCCTTTTCCCAGCTTTTCATATAATGCCCGGCGAAGATGTACGCCAGCTCCATATCGGCGTTCATGACCAGGTTGATCATGAAGAGGTTCCGGATCATGCCGGCCGCTTCGCACATATCCTCGTGAAGGGGGTTGCCCTCCAGCCGGCCGTTCCCGATCCGCGGATTGCTGCGGAAAACGCGGGGGTCCAGAGAGAAGGCGTGGTTGTGCCGGATGGTGTCCAGCCCGCTGATGCCCGGAAGGATGCTCTTCCTTCCGCCCCCGAAGCCGGCCATCACGTGATGGACACAGGCGCCGACGCAGATCACCCGGTCGGCTCCTGCCGCGATGGGATTGATCCGGACCGGCGTGCCGTGGGGGGTGGTTCCCAGACAGACGAGATCCTCCGCCGTGCAGTCGTGGTTCACGACCCGCACCGTATCGAACACGGCGTCTGTCACCAGCGTGCGCAGATCCTTTTCGTCCCCTCCGGGATGCGTTCCGTTTGCCACGAGGATCGTAATGTTTTCGGGCTTCAGACCGCACCGGGCGTACAGATAGTCCAGCAGCGGAGGAACGACCCTGTCCTGGCGCATCCAGAACCGGCTCATGTCGCTGATCACGAGGCATACGCTGCCGCCCGTTCCGATAAAATCCGCCAGCGGCGCGCTGCCCGTTGGGTTTTCTACGGCTTCCCGCAGCAGGGCCGGAATATCCGCGGCCGGCGGTATCTCCCTGCCGCGGAGTTCTCCCAGAATATGGCTCTCATCCAGCTCCGCGGTCACCGTTCCGCTGCCGTACCGGAAGGAAAAACGCTTCATTCCCGCTCCGGCTCCTTTCCCTCTTTCCTGTTTGCCCCGTTTCATCCGGAAGACAGGCTTACCTGAATTTCACGGCTGTGCCGTAGGCCATGATCTCGGCGGCGCTCTGCATGATGGACGAGGTGGAGAAACGGAGGCAGACGACGGCGTCCGCGCCGAGGCCTCTGGCCTCCTCGATCATCCGGTCCGTGGCGATCCGGCGGGCCTTGTCCATCATCTCGTTATACTTCGTCAGTTCGCCGCCGATCAGCGTCTTCAGCCCCGCTCCGATATCCCGCAGAGCGTTCACGGTCTGAATGGTGCTTCCCTTCACGAGGCCGAGCGCCTCGGTTTCCCTTCCGGGAATGTTTTCCGTTGTGACAATCAGCATGTTTTTTTCCGTTCCTTTCCGTCCTGTCGGACACAGTTTCAGCTGGAAGTATAACATGTTCCGGTGTTTCCCGCAATCCATGGACGGCGGGAGCGCCGGAACATTCCGCAGGACGGAAAAAATTACGGCGTGATGTTGTAAAAAGGCTCGCGAACTGATAGAATGGCGCTGCGCGGACGCAGAGTTCCGGGCGTCCGGAAGCGCGTTTTCTCCGGAATCATGACAGCGTAAAGAAAAGAGGGACACGATCATGAAGCGTTCGGAAATCAACCGGTACATCCGGGAATTTGAGGAAAAAATCAGGGAGCACCGTTTTGAACTCCCCCCCTTTCTCAGCTTCACGCCGGAGGAATGGCCGGACAAAGGACACGAATATGATGAAATCCGCGACAACGCTCTGGGCTGGGACATCACGGATTACGGCGAGGGCCGTTTCGAGGCCAAGGGGCTGTATCTGATCACGCTGCGCAACGGCAACGTGCACAATCCGAAATACGCGAAGCCCTACGCTGAGAAAATCATGATGCTGAAGGAGGGGCAGCTTTCCCCCAATCACTTCCACTGGAACAAGATGGAGGACATCATCAACCGCGGAGGCGGGAACGTTGTGTTCCGCCTGTGGAACGCCGGCCCGGACGAGGGGGTGGACCGGGAAAGCGACGTGAAGGTTTTCAGCGACGGCCGGGAATACACCGTCCCCTGCGGGTCGGACGTCGTCCTGGAGCCGGGTCAGAGTCTGACTCTGTTCCCGTACTGCTACCATGAGTTCACGGTTCAGCCCGGGACCGGATACGCGCTGATCGGAGAAGTCTCCATGTGCAACGACGACAATACGGACAACAAATTCGAGCAGGTTCAGGGCCGTTTCCCGGTCGTCGAGGAGGACGAGCCGCCGTACCGGCTGCTCTGCAACGAGTATCCGCCCGCGAAAGACTGACCGCGGACGGATCTGAACACGGAAAACGGACGCCGCGAATCCGCCATGCGGAATGCGGCGTCCGTTTTTTTCTGCTTTTCTGCCCGTTTGGGAGTCCGGCCGGGACGTCCTTCGTTTCGGAACCGTTTTTCCGCCGGCGCCGCTCCGCCCGCGGAACGGTTTACCTGAACTGGGGCAGCCACTCCCTGTTGGCCTCGAACATCTCGTCCACCATGCTGCGGATTTCGCGCAGGGAGCAGACTGCCGCGGTCAGCGGATCGTAGCAGACCGCCTGATAGATCATCTCCCTGTCCCCGCTCAGGCTGCCCTCCACCGCCATTTCCTCAATCTGGGCGGAGGTCCCGCACAGCAGCGCCAGCTGCGGAGGAAGTTTGCCCGTGTGGATGGCCTCCAGCCCCCGTTTGCTGGCCAGCACCGGAACCTCCACGCAGCATCCGTACGGCAGATTGTCCACCAGGCCGAAGTTGCGCACGTTGCCGTTGAACCTGTACATCTCCCCGTCGCCGAAGACCGCGTTGAAAATGCAGGCCGCGTATTCCCCGCCGCGCGCGAGATCCACGGGCTCCTCGAACCACTTCCTGATCTCGTCGCGCCAGGTCGTTTCGCGGTCCCGGTATTCTTTCAGGATATACGCGTATTCACCGGGATTCCACCCGGTTCCCGGCAGACAGTATTTTTCAATCAGATCCGGGCGCTTGCGGAACCAGGCGTTGTATTCGCTGTTATGTCCCGAAGACTCGGTGGGATAGTATCCCAGCGCCAGATACATCTCGTTGCGTACGATTTCCTGATTGTAGACCTCCGGGCGTTCGGTGACGGCTTTCCGGATCTGCGGATAGGCGTCCTTTCCGTTCCGCAGAAACTCCGTATAGAAAGCCTGATGATTGATGCCGGCGCAGGTGTAGGTGATTTCTTCCGGCTTTGCGCCGATCCATTCCGCCAGCATCTGCGCGGTGCCCTGCACGCTGTGGCAGAGGCCGCTGGTCGTCAGCTGCGGGTAGACTCCCTGCACGGTGCGGCAGAGCATGGCCATGGGATTCGTGTAATTGAGGTAGACGGCGTCCGGGCAGTATTTCACGATGTCCCCGGCGATCTCCAGCAGCGGGTTGACCGTGCGGAGGTAGCGGAAGATTCCGCTGGGTCCGCGGGTATCCCCCACGCAGGTATCCACGCCGTATTTCTTCGGAATCAGAATATCATGCTGCCACACGTCGCAGTTCCCCTGCAGAATGGTGGTAATCACGCCGTCGGCCCCTGTCAGGGCTTCCTTCCGGTCCATGGTGGCGGTCACGGTCGCCGGGTACCTGCCTTCGGCGACAATCCTGTCGCATGCCCGCTTGATCTCGGACAGCCGTTCCGGATCGATATCCATCAGCGCGATATCGGAATCCTGCAGCGCCGGAAAAGAAAGGATGTCCCTGACAAGCGCCCGTGTGAACCCGAAGCTCCCGGCTCCGATAAACGCGATCTTTCTGGCCATGTCCGGTTTCCTCCCGTTTGAATCGGCGGCGCCGCCCGCCGCTTTCTTCTCTGTTTTTTGCCTGTTTCCTGATGGCAATATAGCAGAAAACGGCCTGGGCCGTCAAGGAGAAACCGCGCTGTATCCGGTTCAGCCGCCGCGTTCGCGCGGGCAGTCCCGCGCGCGTTCTGTTTTCCCTCCCGCCCTGCTCCTTGACTTTTTCCCTGTCGGGGAATACATTTATACCGAAAGACAGCCTGTTTGATCCTGCCCGCGGAAGGTACGTCCGGAAAGCGGGGGTACGGGATCCCGAAAAAAGCCCGGAGAGCATGCGGAATGAGTGAATTCACGGAGAAATATGATATCAGAACGGCCGCCGCGTGGATTCTCGGCCACGCCCGGAGAACGGGCGTCCCCGCGCTGCGGGAGGAACTCCTCCGGAAAACGTCGGACGGCTGTTCCGAAGAGGAGCTGCTTGAAATCGTTTCCGCGGGATACCTGGCGGAGCTGAAGCTCTACCCGTTTAAGTCCGGCACGCAGTCCCTGGCCCGCACGCGGCGTGTTCTGGGTTTTCTTCGCTCAGTGTCCTTTGAAAGCCTGCTGGATGTGGGAAGCGGGAGAGGCGTGTTCCTGATTCCTTTCATGAAGGAATTCCCATGGGTGCGCGTAACGGCTCTGGATCTGCTGGAAAAACGGATCGTCTTTCTGAACGAGCTGGCGGACGGCGGTTTCGGGCGTCTCCGCGCCGAACAGCGGGACGTATGCGTTCAGCCCTTCCCGGACCGCAGCTTCGACGTGGTCAGCATGCTGGAGGTTCTGGAGCATATTCCGGACGTGGAAAAGGCTGCCGCGTCGGCCGTAAGAATGGCCCGCAGATACGTGGTGGTCACCGTTCCCTCAAAGCCGGACGGCAATCCGGAGCACATTCATCTGCTGACGAAGGACCGCCTGACCCGGATCTTCGGCGCGGCGGGATGCGAAAGGCTGCACTTCGACGGCGTGGAGGGTCATCTGTTCATGGTGGCGGCGGTGGAAAAGGACTGAAGAGATGGAAAAGATACGGAAATATCCCCGGACCCCGCATATCGAAGGCTCACGTCTGCAGCCCGGGGACGAAGATCTGAGTCAGATTCCGTTCGACGCGGTAAAAGGCAGGCATCTGGTAGTGGAGGAGAAATGCGACGGCGCGAACTCCGCCGTGTCTTTCGATCCCGGCGGCGGGCTTCTGCTGCAGAGCAGAGGGCATTATCTGACCGGCGGCTGGCGGGAGCGCCACTACAATCTGATGAAACAGTGGGCCGCCGCGCGCAGGGACGAGCTCTTCGGTCTGCTCGGTACGAGATACATCATGTACGGCGAATGGGTATACGCCAGGCATACCGTCTTTTACGACGCGCTTCCTCACTTTTTTCTGGAATTCGACATTCTGGACCGGGAAACCGGCGCTTTCCTGGACACGCCGTCCAGGCGGACCCTGCTGAAGGGATCCTCGGTCGTGTCCGTCCCCGTCCTCGGCGAGGGACGGTACGAAACAAAGGCGGAAATGCTGAAGCTGCTGGGAAAATCGGGATATATCACAGTGAACCAGCGGCGGAATCTGTACGACGCCGCCGTAAGGCAGGGCCTGGATCCGGAAAAGATCTGCGGGGAAGCGGATCTGTCCGGAATGATGGAAGGGCTGTATATCAAGATTGAGGAAGGCGGGCAGGTCGCCGGCAGAATGAAATACGTCCGGGCCGCGTTCCTGCAGTGCGTGGACTTTTCAGAAACGCACTGGCTTGATAAGCCGATCATTCCCAATCAGCTGGCCGTTCCGGTGGAAAGCCTGCTCTGAGAGCGTTCCCGCTCCGGAGATGTCCGCCGGCGGTGCGTTTCATGTTCGGAAGGAGGCGGCGCGGTGAGTTTTCCGGAAGACTTCGGCGGACTTGTTCCCGCCTCTCCCGCGGATGAGATACGCTGGGACGCGGTCAGCCGTCTCATCGGTCCCGCCTGTTTCGCGGACATGGATAAAACGCCTCAGAATCCTGCGTTTCACGGGGAGGGCAGTGTGCTCGTCCATACGCGGATGGTATGCCGGGAACTCGCCGGCATGCCGCTTTTCCATCGTCTGGACTCGGGGAAGCGGACCGCGCTGTTCCTGGCGGCGGTTCTGCACGATCTCGGAAAAGTGAAGACGGCCCGGCCGGAGAACGGGATCCTGGTATCCCCGCATCACGCCTCCTCCGGAAGCCGGATGGTCCGGGAGCTCCTCTGGCGGGAGTTCGGGCTGTGCGGCCGGCCGGATCTGATCTCCTTCCGGGAAACGGTCTGCTCCCTGGTCCGCTGGCATATGTTTCCTCTCCGTCTGATGGAGCGGGAGGACGCAGAGCGGAAAATCCGGAAAATCGCGGCGGCAGGAGAGCTTGCGGCGGACTTCTCGTGGAGCCTGCTGTGCGCTCTTGCGGAAGCTGACATGCGGGGCCGCGTTGCGGACGATGTGGCGGAGGGGCTTGAGCGGGTGGAACTGGCGCGGATGGCCGCGGAGGATGCCGGATGCCTGGACGGGCCGTACCGTTTCGCGGACGGTTTCACAAAACGGGCCTGGCTGTCCGGGCGGAACGTGCAGCCGGATCAGCCGCTTTTTGACGATTCCTGGGGCGCCGTGATCATGCTCTCCGGTCTTCCCGGAACCGGAAAGGATACCTGGATCCGGGAAAACTGCCCCGGCTGCCCGGTGGTTTCCCTGGACGATATCCGCGCGGAGCTGAAAACCGGTCCGGAAGACGGCCAGGGCAGGGTCGTACAGCTTGCGCGGGAGCGCGCGCGGGCGTATCTTCGGAAGAGGCAGCCGTTCGTCTGGAACGCGACCTGCCTGACGGAGGAGACGCGCGGAAAGCTGACCCGGCTGTTCGGGCAGTACGGGGCGCGCGTCAGGATCGTCTGGCTGGAAACGGACTGGAATACAAGGGCGGAAAGAAACCGGAACAGAAAAAACGCGGTCCCGGAGGCCGTGGTGGATCGGATGCTCGGCATGGCGGTCCCCCCTTTCCCCGACGAGGCGCAGACAGTGGAATGGATCTGCGTGTAACCCTGAACGGAACAGCGGGAGTTTTACCCGAAAAAGAAGAAACCTGAGCCGGCTGTCACTGCTGCTCAGGTTTTCTGTTTTCCAGTTCGTCCCATGTCCTGCTCAAAATGTCGGCAAAGACCAGTTCCCTGCCGGTCCATCCGTACAGGACGGCCGTGCGGTATCCGTACTCGGGAATCAGAACGTTGGAGTATCCCGCCGTCTGAATGCAGTACACGTTCACCTTCGGATTGACCTGCTCCCGGTACAGTTTCACCAGCATGTTTACGTCAATGTAGCGTCCGTTCACGCAGGCGCCGACGGCTTCATAGTCTTCCGGACAGACCCCGTAGAGTCCCCCGTGACCGGCCTGCATGTCAGAATACACGAAGATATTGTCCCAGTGCTGCTTCTGCATGATGGCGTCCCGGAAGAACAGCCAGATGCCGTTTTCCGTACCGCCGCCGCAGGTTTTTCCCAGCGCGTCGGCCAGCCGCGTCTGCTTCAGTATGCCCCCGTCCCGGCGGATCCTGACGGATTCCAGCCTGTCTCCGAAAGGGAAAACCACCCCTTCGTCCGCAAGCGCCGCTCCGATCACGCTGCTCAGGTTTCCGATTTCCGCCACGGTCATGGTTCCCCATTCGGAAGTGCACGCGCCCCACGCCGATCCGGAATTGTCCGTCAGGAACGCGCTGCGTCCGCGCAGCGCCGGAAGGTTCCCGCAGGCGGCGTCCATGCACTCCTCCAGAGCGCTCTTTACCTGGGCCGCCCAGGGTCTCCCCTCCTCTTCCGCGGCTTTCCATGCCGAATAATAGCGGAACGGAAACTGTTTTCCCTTCGGAACGCCGCGTTTCAGCAGTTCAAGCGTCCTTTCCCGGATTCCGGGGTCGCTCACTTCCGAAAAGATCCCGCGCAGGTTCCGAAGCAGCGCCATATGCGGCATCCGTATTTCCTCCAGGATTTCCGCCCAGCTCCTGCCGGAGGCCCGCAGCCGCTCCCAGGTGTTTTCTCCCTCGGGCATCGGCACGCCGCCTTCCCGCATCAGGATATCCACAAGCTTTCCCTTTGCGTGGCAGATCCGTACCACATCGGTCAGGCCGATGCCGGCGTTCGCGTATTTGGCCATGGAATATGCGTCCATGTTTCCGACGCGTTTCGCCCAGGACCGCTTCAGGATGGCCGGGATTCCTTTCTTCCCGCCGTGCCGGTCCAGCCAGTACTGCACCTGGCTCGTCACGTCGTCCCCTCTGAGCGCCGTCTGCCGGAAGATCCGCCCGAATTCCCCGGGATGCTCTGCCGTAAACGTCTTCCTTCCCGGATGCGCCGCGGCCCGGACCACGATAACCTGCGGATTCAGCCGCATCATGTATCTTCCCCGCAGTTCCGCGGCCCAGTGCAGCGTCGCCTCAAAGTCCGCGTCCAGCGCGTCGTCGATGGCTTTCTCCATGACCCGGGAGGTCGTCATCCCCCTGAACGGATCCA
>ONXY01000148.1 GCA_900321945.1 uncultured Eubacteriales bacterium
CGTCGGAAAAGCCACCATCAGGCAGCCCAGGCCCAGGCACTGCGCTTTTCCGCGGATCTTCAGCAGATTCACAAGCATGCAGGCGGACACGGCCACGCATCCGATCGAAAACAGCCCGTTCATCACCGGAAGGCTGAAATGGCCGTCGCCGAAGATCAGCGTTTCCAGCCATCCCGCCACGTGAAGCATCCAGCGGCCGGACGGAATCGTCGTTCCCGTCCCGAACAGCGCGAGAATATCGTCGTGAAACGACAGCTTGTTAAACAGTCCCATACCGTGGACCGCCAGGGCGAAAAGAACCGTGCCGATAAACGCCGTCCGGATCTCCGGCGACGGCTTCCGGATTTTCAGGTTCCCTCTTTCCGGCCTGTTTTCCATCTTCCTGTCCCCTACCCTTCGCTTTTTGTTCCCGCTGACCGTCAGGGCCGTCTTCCCGCCGTCCTCCGCCGCAGAAGCGCCGCTCCGGACTTCACCCAGTCCAGAACGATGGCGGCGTCCATGATCATCATCAGCAGCAGGGACGGATAAAAGAAACGCAGCTCAAACCCGACGATGACCGCCAGATAGGCTCCGTAATAGAAAACCGCCGTCCACATCAGAAGCGCGTACAGCTCTCTTTTCCCGCTTTTCCGTATCCATTCGGCCGATACCAGAATCAGTGAAATCAGAAAGGACGCCCAGGGATGGAGGGTAAAAAACCCGAAAACGCGGTTCATTCCGAGATAGGACGCGTGAAACCACTTCCTCTGAAGGGAATCGTTCAGCCCGTATTCCCCCATCGCGTCCCAGCGGTTGTAATCATATTCCGAAATATCCAGCGTCTCCCCGATCCCCATGGCCCTGCGGAGAAAGTCCCCCTTCACGCGCAGCCAGTCCGCCGGTTTCTCCCGGATCAGCCGGAAATACTTTCCCAGAATCCCGGACATGGCTCCCGGCGCGGACATCGTTTCCGCGTTCAGAGCCCCGCCCCACATGAAATCGTTCGCCGAGGCCTCCGTGCTGCTCTGCAGAACCGCCGCGGTCGCCCCTTCTCCGCCGATATCGTCCAGATAGTCCTCATAGGCCGCCCGGTCCGACGGATCCATCCGCTGAATGGTCGTAATGATTTCCCACACAAAGCCGGTTCCGCCGTTGGACAGGCTCTTCACGCCGAACGCCCACGGCACGGCCTTTACCAGCAGCAGCCCGCAGACCAGGGCCAGAGCCGGCAGGACCTTCCTCGTTTTCTCCGTCCGGATCTTCCACAGATAGACCGCCAGTACGGGAACTACCGTCAGCGCGTTCGTCCTGTATCCGAAAGTAACGAAGGACGCGAACGCGATCAGCAGAAACTCGATTCCCCGTTCCCCCCGCGTCTTCTCCTCCCGGACCCTGCGGAACAGCAGCAGCAGCGCGATCATTCCCGCCGCGCTGCCGATGTTGGCCTCGTAATAGACGGAGGCGCCGAAGATCACCGGGCTCAGCGCGAAAAGCAGATACTGCAGCTTCCGGTATGCCGGTTTCAGCTCCCTGATCAGCAGAAACACGGCGGAGAAAAAAGCGAACGCCTGAAGGAAGGTGTACAGTCCGACGTGTCCGGTAAGCCCGATGCTGGCCGCCATGAAAAAGGACGGGATCACGGAGAAGGCGTTATGGGTTTCCAGCAGGATTCTGTGGCCCGTCAGCGCCTTGACGACCGCGTTCAGCACCGCGCCGCCCGTCGTAACCCGGACATAGGAATCCGAATACCAGATTCCCGGATAGGAAACAAGCGTGCACAGCAGAGCCAGCGCGGCGCTCCCGCACCAGATCCCGGCGGCTCCTGCGGCGCGGCGCGGGTAGTATCCTTCTCCGGAAAGCGCTCTTCGGATACCGTCTTTCCTGATTTCCCGTTTTCCCGCTTTCATCTTCTCCGTCTCCTCAGAATTTCACGACCACAATACCGTTGATGATCCGGATGGATCCGTCTTCCGGATACGCCGGCATGGTCCGGACCTCCGGCAGGTTTTCCGCCTCCGCGGAATCGGCGATGTCCGGCGCGAACCCGCACCACCGTGCCATAAATTTCTGCCAGGCCCAGTTGTTGACATAATCCTGGATCGTTATTTCATAGGGTACGATCTGAACCGGATTCAGCTCGTCAATGTTGTACAGGCTCCGGTCCTCCAGATGATCCCGGTTCACCCACGCCACCGGCAGCTCGTCCCGGTAGCCCGGAACCGATTTGATCCGGGCTGCCAGCGTCGTATAGTAGGATATGGCTTCCTGCTGCTGGAAGGCGGTCTTCAGATAGCACTGGTTGTCAAACCGGGCGTACATGACGCAGGCCGTTCCCATCATCAGCGCGGCCCCGGCCGCGGCCGCCCGTCTGACCGGGAACGCGCCGGCCCCCTGTCTGTCCGCGAGCAGGACGAACAGCATGAAAAACGCCGTCTGGCCGTAAAGCATCAGGCTGTGCACCTCTTCCGACATGACGAAGATGAAATTGCAGCCCAGCGGAAACAGCAGGAACAGCAGAACCAGCAGAACCGCCGCGCCCGGTTCCCTCCTGCCGGTCCGCACGGCCAGCGGAACGCAGAGGATCCCGTCCGCGGCCAGCATCAGCCGGGACAGGTGATACAGATGCTGCGGAAACATGTCCGTCAC
>ONXY01000222.1 GCA_900321945.1 uncultured Eubacteriales bacterium
CATCTGATCGTCGCGACCCAGCGGCCCTCGGTGGACGTGATCACCGGCCTGATCAAGGCCAATATTCCCAGCCGGATCGCCTTTAAAACCGCCTCCTCCGTGGACAGCCGGACCATTCTGGACCGGAACGGCAGCGAGCGGCTGCTGGGCCTGGGAGACATGCTGTATCTGCCGACGGGCTCCTTTGCCCCGACGCGGGTGCAGGGCTGCTTCCTCTCGGACGAGGAAGTGAACCGGATCGCGGATCACGTCCGCCAGGCGAATCCCAGCAGCTATGATCCCGATATTCTGGATAAGCTGGAGCAGCTGAGCAAAGGGGCGGAAGACGCGCCTTCCATGGACCTGATCGGAGGCGTCCCGGAGACCGGAGGAAGCGGGGACGCGGAGCTGTTCGGGCAGGCGGTGGAAATCGCCATCCAGGACGGCCAGGTTTCCACCTCCACGCTGCAGCGGCGGCTGAAGGTCGGATACGCGAGGGCCGGCCGCCTGACGGATGAGATGGAGGCCCGGGGCATCGTGTCCGCGAAGGACGGCAGCAAGCCCCGGAAGTGCCTGATTACCCGGGAAGAGTGGCTGGCCATGCAGGAAGAGGGCAGGACGTAAAAAAGGACGGATTGAGTCGTATGGCGAATATGCTGGATTATCTGGACTGGCGGGGGGAGTTCGGTTTTGACCTGTCCCCCTGGAACGAGGTGGACGCCCTGATGATGGCCGCCCTGTGCTACCTGGACTTTGCCGGCCTGGACGACCCGCGGGGCTGGACCGTCGCCGAGGCGGACAGGCTGGACCTGCTGCGGGAAACCGCCGTCGCCAATTTTGACGGCCGGAACGCGCAGCTCAGGGCGATGGCGGATTCCGCGCGCTTCCGCGATATCCGGATGCATCATTTTATCGCCGTGACGGATCCGGAGCAGGAGCTGCAGTTTTCCGCGACCTGCTACGACATTCCGGACGGGACGCTGTGCATCGCCTTCCGGGGAACGGACGGAACCTTCGTCGGGTGGAAGGAGGATTTCAACATGTCCTTCCAGAGCCCCGTTCCGGCGCAGGAGGCTGCGCTGTTCTACCTGGAGAAGGCGGCGGAGCTGGACCAGCGGCCTATCCGTCTGGTCGGACACAGCAAGGGCGGAAATCTCGCGGCCTACGCCGCGGCATGCTGCGCTCCGGACCTGCAGGACAGGCTTCTGGAGGTGGATTCCTTCGACGGCCCCGGCATGGCTCCGGAGGTTTTCGAAAGCGCGGGCTACCGGCGCGTCGTGTGCAAAATCCGGTCCTTTGTGCCCCAGACGTCCATTGTGGGCATGATGATGGAGTACCACCGGCCCTATACCGTGGTCCGGTCCTCCGCCTCGGGCATCGGTCAGCACGATCCGCTGACGTGGCAGATCCGCGGGCCCCGGTTCGAGACGATGGAAAAGATCGACGCCAACGCGGAGGTCATCAGCGAAACCCTTCACGGGCTGCTGAACCGGACAAACCGCGAGGAGCGGGGCGTGATGGTGGATACGCTCTTCGAACTGCTGGAAACGACGAAGGCGTCCTCGGTTTCGGAGATGATGGGGGGACGTCTGCGCTCCCTCACAAACCTTGCCGCCGGCTCCCGGGAGATGGATCCCGAGTCCCGCAAGGCGCTGATCAGGCTGGTGGGGCTTTTCCTGTCCCTCGGGTTCGGCAGTCTCGCGGACCGCTACCGCTCGAAGCAGGCGGAGAAAAAAGAGACGGTCCGGCTGGAGGAGCCGGCTGAGGAGGGTTCCCCGGAGGAGCGGGAAACCTGAGAACGCCGTTTTTCACACGTCTTTCCGAAGTTCATATTTTCCGCCGCCTGCCGCTTGACAAGAGCTGAGCGGTGTGGTTAAATATGCTCAGCGTTTTATGTTTTTCCGGCCCGTTTCTCCCGTTCTCTGCGGCCGGCGTGAATCCGGTTTCTGCGCGGACAACCGCGTGAAATAATAATATTATAAGGAGACGGTTCCCATGAAAAAGGCATTTGCTATCCTGCTCGCACTGGTTCTGATGCTGGGCTGCTTCAGCATCGCGTCCGCGGACGCCAAGACCTACAAGGTCGGCGTGTCCATCTACCAGTTCACCGACAACTTCATGACCCTGTACCGGAACGAGATCGAAGCCTACTTCAAGAGCCTCGAGACCGATGATGTGAAGTATGAGATCACCATGGCTGACGGCAAGAACGACATGGCCGAGCAGACCAACCAGGTCCAGAACTTCATTACCCAGGGCATGGACGTGATCATCCTGAACCTGGTGCAGACCTCTTCCGCGGACGCCGTGATCGACCA
>ONXY01000174.1 GCA_900321945.1 uncultured Eubacteriales bacterium
AAAGCTGGTCTGCTTCGAGGGAACGCTGGACGAAATGAAAGCCTCCGCGTCGCGGAAAAACGACGCGGAGGAGCGGGCGCTCGCCGTTTCGACGCTGGAAATGCGCCTGGCGGCGCTGTCGGCCAGAATGGCGGCGCCGAAAAAAGGCGACCGGCCGGACCTGCTTCAGGCGGAATACGCGGAAACGGCCGAAAAGCTGCGGGAACTGAAAAAGGCCTGACGCGTCAGGCCTGAATCAGATTCCGGTAGAAATCCACCGCGCCGGGCAGACAGCTGATTTCGATGTTCTCGTTCAGCCCGTGCATACCCTTCATCTGCTCCGGACCATAGATCACCGGAGCGAAGCGGATCACGTTATCGCAGATCTCCTGATAGAACCGGGCGTCCGTCGCTCCGGTCATCACATAGGGGCAGGAGGGGCAGCCCGGGAAGGTCTCCGCGACGGTTTTCCGGATCAGCTGAAAAGCCTCTCCGCGGATATCCGTCGGCGGGGTGTAATCGGAGGCCTGCAGCACTTCCGTCTCCAGACCGTGCTTTTCCGCCAGCTTCCGGATGACCGCGAGGCTCTCCTCCATACCCTGATGCGGGATAAAGCGCATGTTGGCGCCGACGGAAGCCTCCTGGGGCATGACGTTGAAGGCGTCGGAGCCGCTCTGCATGGTGAAGGCGATCGTGGTGCGGATCATGGCGCCGGCCTGCGGGCTGATCAGGGGCAGCGCCAGCAGAAGCGCCGGACGGAACAGCCAGAGGTTCGAGAAAACCCACCGGAGCGGGAAGGAGGCGTAGGGCGCCAGCGTTTCAAACATGGAGGCCACTTCCTTCGGAAGCTTCCGGCGGAAGACGCTCCGGGTCTCCGTCTCATGGACGAAATCCGCGAGGCGCGCGATGGGCGAATGCGGCCGGGGCGTGCTGGCGTGCCCGCCGTCCGAGCGGGCGGTGAAGCGCACGTCCGCCTTGCCCTTCTCAAAGACGCCGATCATGGCGAAGTTTCCGGGAATGCCGGCGATGGGTTCCCGGATGATCCCGCCGCCCTCGTCGCATACCAGCCAGGGGCGCACGCCCCTTTTTTTCAGCTCCGCCACCAGTTTCGGACAGCCGTCCCCGGCCCATTCCTCCGTGCAGGAGGAGGAGAGCCAGACGTCGTTTTCCGGGACGAAACCTTCCGCGAGCAGCTCCTCGGCGGCCTGGAAGAAGGCCATAACGGAGCATTTCGTATCGGAGGAGCCGCGGCCCCAGACCTTTCCGTCCGCGATGTCCCCGGAGAAGGGAGGATGAATCCATTCCCCCTCCGCGGGCACCACGTCCTGATGGCTCATGAGCACCAGCGGCTTCCCGGAGCTTTTTCCCTTCCAGAAGAACAGCAGGTTTCCGTCGATCTCGGTCTTTTCCAGCTTCGCGTGGACGAGAGGAAACAGCTCCTCCAGCACGCGGTGGAAGGCCAGAAATTTCTCACGCTGCTCCTTTCCGGGGAAGGAGACCGTTTCCTGCCGCACCATGGCGGAGAGCTTTTCCGCGTACTTTTCCGCGCGGCCCGGATCCGGAGCGGGCTCGTATTCCGATTTCTTCGGTGAAACCCGCAGCGCGCGGATCAGGCTGACCGCCAGCAGCAGAAGCAGCGCCCCGGGGAGAATCAGAAGAAAACTCAGCACGGTCATGCCCGCTCCGCTCCTTTCCGGTTCCTGCGGTATTTCCACCAGCTCAGGCCGATGGCCAGCGCGCCGGCGGGAATGATCATGAAGCTGGTGGAGGAGGTCAGGGAAGGCAGAAGCATGAACAGCAGAGACATGCAGCAGAAGGGCACCAGCGCAAGGCGCACGTCCTTCCGGTAATACTTCCAGGCCATGGCGCCGAACAGCGCGGGCACCACGTTGGCGAAAGCCGGCGCCAGCGCCGGGCTTTCCAGAACCGGCCGGAGCGGGATCAGGAGCAGCACGCCCAGGGCCAGAACCAGAATCGTGACCAGGGAGGACGTGGCGATGGAGAGGGTGGAGATCACTTCGTTCTCAGGCGTCCCCGTCTTCGCGTCCACCAGTTCCCGGGCGTTCATGGCGCAGGGAATTTTCATGTTGATCAGGTTGCCGGTGATAAAGGCCAGGTAGCTTCCGCCGGCACCGAGCATGGGCGTGTAGACGAGATACTCCACCACGCTGGAGACGGTCCAGACCAGCCCGACGGACAGGAACCCCCGGGCGGCGGCGCCGAGATCCGGCATGGAGCCCAGCAGGCTGCCGATCAGGAACGGCGCGCCGAGCAGCAGGATCAGCGTCAGCATGGAGACCAGCCGGCCCAGCCGGTGGGTGTTTTTCAGATATTCCTCATAAGCTTTCTGTTTGTCCATTCCGGCGCCCTCCTTACCGTCCCGCCAGCGCCGCCGCCAGCATGCCGAGCAGCATGCTTCCGGCGACGGAGAAATTATCCAGCCAGTCCCAGCGCTTTTTCTCCGCCAGACGGATAAAGACGGCCATGGCCAGCGCGGCGACCGCGGCCGTCAGGAGCGGCGTCCAGCTGCCGGAGAAGGTGAAGCGTCCGTTTCCGGAGACGAAGCCGCCGATATAGCTTCCGAGATACGCGCTGACCATGCCGACGAACATGGCGATCATCGCGTAATCGCCGAATCCGCCGGTTTTTTTCACGGCGGGATCCTTCCCCTGCAGCCGCCGCTGATACTTTTTGTTGAAGAGCGTGGTCAGGATCATGCCCCACATGATGCAGACGCTCATCAGCAGCGCGATGGTGGCGAAGGCGTCCGTGGTCATGGGATCCGTGCCCAGCCGGATGCCCAGCTGCTCCGCGGCGGCGTCCGCCACCTGCGTCTCGTAGTGCAGGGCGCCGATCACGCTGAGCCGGAGCCAGGGCCACGGGATGCCGAGGCTTCCGCTGAGCGCCAGCACGCCCAGAAGAATGCCCACGCTGGGCAGGACGGAGAAGGTGGCGCTGGAGACGACGGCCCGCTTCATCCGGGCCGGATCCATTCCCAGCGCGAGTCCGGCCTTCCAGGCGCGCACGAGAAACACGACGCAGACGGCGGCGATGAACAGCACGATCCCGCCGCAGATCAGATAAAGGCCTCCGCCGTTCAGCCGATCCAGTACAGACATGTGTTTTCCTCCTTCCGGTTCCGCCCTCGGGCAGGAAAAAGCGCCGCCCGGGCACGGCGGCGGCTTCGCTTTCAGGAAAAGTATAATCGTTTTTCCGGCGGAACGCAAGAGCGGAACGGAGAAAGGACAGGGAAGAACGGGGGAAAAACGCCCCGCGGCGGATTCCGGCTTTTGAAAAAAGAAAAAAGGGTGTAGAATAAAACCGGTTCCGGGGCAGGAAGGAAAAGGACAGGAACGGACGGATGGAAGAGAAGAAGTTTTTCGACACGGACAGGCTGATTCACACGTATTTCAAAACGGCGCTGCCGGTGGTCTGCGGCCTGGTGGTCACGCTGATCTACAGCCTTGCGGACACCTACTTCATCGCGAAGACCGGGGACGCCCTGCTGGTGGCGGGCGTTTCGCTGTGCTCGCCTCTGTTTACCGCGCTGATGGCCGTCGGGAACATCTACGGTCAGGGGGGCAGCTCGCTGATCGCGCGGATGCTGGGCGGCGGGGACCGGAACGGCGCGCGAAGGGCCAGTTCCTTCTGCTTCTGGCTGGCCATCCTGTCCGGCGCGGTCATCGGCGCGGCGCTGACGGCGCTCCGCGGCCCGGCGCTGGCGCTGCTGGGCGCCAGCGGGCAGACCCGGCCCCACGCGGAGGCGTACTATACGGTTCTGACGGTTTCCGCGCCGCTGGTGATCCTTTCGTTCATCCACACGAACCTGATGCGCAGCGAAGGCATGGCGGTGCAGTCGATGGCCGCGTCGGTGTCGGGCTCGCTGCTGAACATCATTCTGGACCCGATATTTATCAGCGCGCTGGGCTGGGGCGCCCGCGGCGCGGCGCTGGCCACGGCGCTCGGATACGTGCTGACGGACGTCGTCTGCCTGATTCTGGTAAAAAGAAAGAGCGCCGCGCTTTCCGTGAATCCCCGGGAAGCGCGGGTGAACGGAAGAGAGGCCGGCCAGATTTTCAGCGTGGGCCTGACCGCCGCGCTGACGAACATCGCCTCCAGCGTCTGCGTCATCTTTATGAATCAGTTTCTGCGCGCGTACGGCGATGAGAAAATCGCCGCGCTTGGAATCGTGCTGAGGGTGACGATGATCGTACAGCTGATTCTGGTGGGCTTCTCCTTCGGCGGCGTGCCGCTGTTCGGCTTCCTCTGCGGCGCGGAGGAAAGGGAGAAGCTGAAAAAACTGCTGCGGTTCTGCACCCTTTTCCTGTGCGGGCTGGCGCTGGCGGAATCCCTGGCGGTGTTCCTGCTTGCGGAGCCCCTGATGCGCGTGTTCATTCAGGATCCGGGCATCGTCGCGGACGGGGCGGAGATGCTGCGCTGGCAGATTTCGGGAATGGTCTTCTGCGCGGCGGTGCTGCTGTACACCTGCCTGTTCCAGGCAAGCGGGAAGGCCGCGCGGGCGCTGGTCATGTCCCTGAGCCGGCAGGGCGTTCTCTTCGTGGCCGTGTTCCTGGCGCTTACGGCCGCGGCGGGCTACGCGGGCTTCCTCGCGGCCCAGCTGACCGCGGACGCGCTGAGCGCGGCGCTGGCGCTGATCCTGTACCGGACCGGGCAGGGACCGGAGAGAAAGGCTGAGATTTCCGCCTGACGCGCCGCGCCGACAGGTTCCGGGGATGTCGAAAACTGAGGAAAAGAAAAGGAGAACCGCAATGATTCAGGATATCGCGCCGGCCCGGCTGAATAACGCCTACGCCCCCCGCGCGCTTCGGGAGGAGGATTTTCTGCTGGCTTTCAGCGGAGAGGGAAAGATTCTGGCCCGGACGGAGAAGGGAAGAATCCGGTTCACGACAGGGGAGGAGGTTCCCGCGGACGGGGCGGTATATCTGTTCTCGATAGACGAAACCCGGTATTTTCTGGCGGAGCGGGAGCCGGAGAGCGTTCCCGCGGGATACGGGTATTTCTCCCTGAGAGAACTGCGGGAAAACTGCCGCGGCCCGGAGCTGTTCGCCGCCTTCACGGCATACCATCTGTGGAGGTGGTACGGCGACAACCGGTTCTGCGGCCGGTGCGGAAAGCCGTTTTCGCTTCATCCGGAGGAAAGGGCGCTGCGGTGCCCGGAATGCGGATACGTGCTGTATCCCCGGATCAACCCCGCGGTGATCGTCGGCGTGATTCGGGGGGACTGCCTGCTGATCACCCGCTACCGGACCGGCTTCGCCCATAACTCGCTGGTGGCGGGCTTCACGGAGATCGGGGAGACGCTGGAGCAGACGGTGGAGCGGGAGGTCATGGAGGAAACCGGCGTCCGGGTGAAGAACATCCGTTACTACAAATCCCAGCCCTGGGGCATCGCGCAGGACCTTCTGGCGGGGTTCTACTGCGAGGCGGACGGGGACGGGGAGATCCGCATGGACGAGAACGAGCTGAAATACGCCGAATGGGTTCCGCGGAAGGAGATCGTGCTGCAGCCGAACGACCTGAGCCTGACCAACGAAATGATGAAAATGTTCAGGGACGGGAAAATCTGAGCGGCGCAGGTCTTCCCGCGGGCGAAAAAAGAACGGGCGGATGCCGGAAAGACGGCGCGCCGCCGGACGAAAGGAAAAAGGATGAAGATCAGACGCGTGCTGCGCGGCATGCTGGCGCTTCTTGCGGCGGCCCTTATCGGCTTTTCCGCCGCGGAAACAGCCGGCGGGCTGTCCGCGGGGGACAGCGGGGCGGAGGTGCTGAGCCTCAAGCAGCGGCTGCAGGAACTGCGGTACATCGCCCCCGGAAAGCTTACGAATAAATATACGGAAAAAACGGCGGAATCCGTCCGGGAGTTTCAGCGGCTGAACGGGCTGCCGGAA
>ONXY01000445.1 GCA_900321945.1 uncultured Eubacteriales bacterium
ATCCGCTCCCCGGTCCGCTTCCGGCTTCTGCTCTTCCGGTACCCCTCGCCCCAGATTTCGGCGTCGCTGACCAGCACGCTCCGCGTTCCGGGCATGACGAAGCTCCCGCTCAGGGTCGCGGGCAGAATCATCGGAACGTCCGCCGTCCCCGCCCGGCGCGGGTCCTCCGAGAAAACCGTCTTTTCCCCCAGCTCGGCCAGGTTCTCGCACAGCCGCCGGCCCCGGGCCTCCCCGCCGCTGAGCAGCAGCACGCGGTATCTGTTCTCCCGCCAGAAAGCGAGGTCGTTCCGCAGCGCCCGGATCTGCCCCTGATAGCCGGGCAGCCCCGAGGCGCCGAAGTCCAGGGTGTCCGCCGGCCTGATGCCGCCGAGACCCAGGAGTATTTCGGTCGTCAGCACCAGGGAGGCCCCGGAGAGGCTCTTCAGGGTCTCGTCCCATCCCTGCAGCAGGCTTTCCTGCCGCGGAACCGCCTCCCCCCGGGTCACGGCGCTGTTCAGATCCTCCGCGAAGCCCTTCAGCCGCTCCTGTATCCGCTTCCGGATCCTGTCCGGCTCCCAGAGCACCGCCGTCTCCGGCCGGAACCAGTCCGCCGCGCACGCGGTGTTTTCGCTGAGCACCGTGATCCAGCTGCGCATCCTGCGGAAGGGCAGCCCCGCCTCCACGCTGTCCGCGTCCGCCAGCAGCCGGTTCCGCCTGCGTTCCATCTCGCCGCTCTCCCGCTCCCTCCGGGCAAGCTCCCGGGCCCGCGGCGCGATCTTTCGGTCGAAGAGTTCCTCGTCGTCCTCGTCTTCCGGCAGCGGCGGCAGGTCGTCCGGCAGCGGGTCGTCCTTTTCCGCCGCTTCCCGGCTTTCCCCCAGCGCGGCCCGCATCCGGGCCGCCGCCTCCGGACCTTCCTCCGGCGGCAGGAGCGCCTCGCCGGCGGGCGTGACCCGGATCTCCCCCAGCCGGTCCTGGCTCCGCTGACTGATGCAGTCGAAGGTGCGGACGGAGTCCACCTCGTCGTCGAAGAACTCGATCCGGACGCCGTCCTTTCCCGCCGGGGGATACAGGTCCAGAATCGCGCCGCGCAGGGCGAACTGCCCTTTGCCCTCCACCATGGCGACCCGCTCGTAACCCATCCGGGTCAGGCGTTCCGTCAGCGCGCTCAGGCTCGTCCGGTCTCCCGGGCGCAGCGTGAAACAGGCCTGCCGGAAGGGTTCCGGCCTGCCCATGCGCTGCATCAGCGCCTCGGCGCTGGTCACGAGCAGCTTCGCTCCGCCGCAGACGGCCGACAGCGCCTCCAGACGCCTCCAGCTGCTCTCCTGGCTTCCCGCCGCCCGGGTCAGATCGATCTCGCCTCCGGGCAGAAAAGCGCACTCCTCCCCCGTCAGCTGGCGCACGTCGTCCGCCATGCGGGCCGCCTTGAGATCGTGCTCCGCCACCAGCAGAACCCGCCGGCCTTCCGCGGCCAGCTTCGCCGCCGCCGCCGCGGTCAGCGCCTGCGTCGTCCCGCATACCGCCAGCGGCGATCCGGGCTCCGCGTTTTTCATTTTCTCCCATTCCGGGAGCTGAATCCAATCAAGCAGTTTCAATCGCTTTATTCCTTCCGGTTCCCCAGCTGCATGGCATGGTCGATCCCGTTCTCCACCCAGTCCGCCGCGGCCGCGGCCGCCTTTTCGAAGGCGGCCTCCATGATCTTCCGGGTTTCGGGATCGTAATGCCCCAGCACCCAGGAAACCAGGTCGCCGCCCTCCGGCCGGTCGCCGACGCCCACCCGGATCCGCGGAAAATCCGTGCTGCCCAGCGTCTCCACGATGCTGCGCATCCCGTTATGGGTGCCCGGACCGCCGTTCCGCCTCATCCGCACCTTTCCCGGAGGCAGGTCGATATCGTCGTGGATCACCAGCAGCCGGTTCAGATCCGCGTGATACCAGCGGAGCAGCCTGGCCACGCATTCCCCGCTGGCGTTCATGTAGGTCTGCGGCTCGCAGAGGACGATCTTCCGGTCCTCCTCCGTCACCTCGGCCAAAAAGCCCTGGAGCATCTTCCGCCCCAGGGTGACCTGATAACGCTTTTCCAGCAGGGCCATGGTGTCGAACCCCGCGTTGTGCCGGGTATGGGCGTATTCCTCTCCGGGATTGCCCAGCCCGACGATCAGAAAAACTTCCTTGCTCATCTTCTCCTAATTTTTCATCGCGGTCTGCCAGACGGTGACCCCGAGCACGGCGCAGCAGAGCGCCTCCATCAGATACGCGGCGGCGATGGAGATCGTGGCGCTTTTGTCCACCGCGAACTCGAGCGCGACCACCGCGCCGACCGTGAGCGCGAAGAGTATGGAGCATACGATTACACGCTTCTTCGGCATCCGTTCCTTCTCCGGCTTCCGCAGCCACCGGATCACGCCGAAAACCAGCAGCCCCAGCAGCACGACGGCCGACGCCACCTGGCTCACCCGCACGAACAGCCACCGCAGGAAGTTGTCCCGCCGGAGCGCCTCGTACAGAACCTGGGTCGAGGCGTAGAGGATCAGGAACATCCTGGCCCGGTACCCGTCCCGGTATTTCCGTCCCCGGGTCAGAAGCAGGACGAGGATGATCAGCCCGGTCAGCCCCTCCAGCAGGAACAGGGCGTATTTCCATTCCTCCCACTCGTTCGCCACCGCGATCGGGAAGAACCACAGGCTTTCCGGGGTCACGTCCGGCCCCACGCCCTCGCCGATGCAGTACTCGCCGAAGCGGCTGAGGGCGATGGCAAGCGCCGCGGACGGCGCCAGCGCGTCCAGAATGCCGCCGGTCCTCTCCCCGGAAATCTTCCCCGCCAGCAGCGCGGCCAGCGCCACGCCGCCCACGGCTCCCCAGAAGGCGGCCCCGCTGGCCGCGCCCCAGGAGAGCAGCTCCTCGTCCGCGGTGACGAAAAAGTTTTCCAGCCCGATGTCCATGAACAGGTCCAGCCGGGCCAGCACGTAATACAGCCGGGCGCACAGAAGCCCCAGCGGGACCCCCAGCAGCACGGTCCAGAGCACCGCCGTCCTTTTCAGCTTCCTGCCCTGCAGGCAGAACAGGACCACGCCCGCCAGGCATCCGATCCAGATGCTCAGCGCGTATCCCGACAGTTCTCTTCCGAAAACGTGAAACATGATCTTCTCTTCCACGAAGCCTTATTCCTCCTTCTCCGGCGCCAGCCGCGGCAGCCGCAGGAATCCTTCCGTCTCATCCAGCCCGCCCAGGTCGAAGGACGTGTCCGCCTGAATCCGCTCCAGTACGCCCAAAGCCTCCTCCCCGGTCACCCGTTTCGGCTGGTAGTCGTTCACGTCCCCCGCCTTCTTCGCGGAGGAGGAGGTGTAGCAGGGATAGATC
>ONXY01000098.1 GCA_900321945.1 uncultured Eubacteriales bacterium
CCCGGAAGGAGAATAAGCCTCATCTGAATCCCAAATACACATTCGACCGTTTTGTGGTGGGAAGCGGCAACCGCTTCGCCCACGCGGCCGCGCTCGCCGTCGCGGAAAACCCCGCGGAGGCGTACAACCCTCTCTTCATCTACGGCGGAGTCGGCCTCGGAAAGACGCACCTGATGCAGGCGATCGGTCATTTCGCGCTCCAGAAGGATCCCGGCATTCAGATCCTCTACATGACCAGCGAAACATTCACCAACGAGCTGATCAGCGCCATCCAGCAGAAAAAAACCTTCGAGTTCCGGGAGAGGATCCGCAGGGTGGATATTCTGATGGTGGACGACATCCAGTTCATCGCCGGACGGGAAAGCACGCAGCAGGAATTCTTCAATACGTTCAACGAGCTCCACAACGCCGGAAAGCAGATCATTCTGACCAGCGACAAGGCGCCGAAGGAAATCCAGCGGCTGGAGGAAAGACTGTGCAGCCGGTTCGAGTGGGGACTGGTGGCCGATATCCAGAGGCCGGACGTCGACACGCGCGTGGCGATCCTCCGGGACAAGGCGCAGCGGGAAAACATCGAGGCGCCGGACGAGGTTCTTCAGCTGATCGCGGGAAAGATCGACAACAACGTACGCGAGCTGGAAGGCGGACTGACGAGGCTTGTGGCGTATTCCACGCTGGTGGGGGAACCCATCACGACGGAGCTGTGCGAAACGGCGCTGAGGGAGATTTTCGACCAGCGGCAGCACAAGCAGATCACCGCCGAGCTGATCATGCGAACCGTAAGCGATTATTACGGCCTGAGCCTCAGCGAAATGACGGGAACCACCAGAAAGAGGGAGATTACCGTCCCGCGCCAGATCGCCATGTATCTGGCCCGCGAGATGACGGGGATGAGCCTTCCGCAGATCGGGAACATTTTCGGCGGCAGAGACCACACCACCGTGCTGCACAGCTGCAAGACGGTGGAAGCCAACATGCAGGAGAACGCGGGGTTCAAGTCCATCGTGGAGGACGTCCAGCAGATGGTCAGAAACGCGCAGTAAACAAAGCGTCCGCCCGGGCTTCCGGGCGGTTTTTTTATGTCCCGGCGCCCGGAGCGGGATTCCCGCGCGCCGCGGAGGGGAAGAAAACCGCCGGACGGGCGGAAGACGGGTAAAACCGGGCCGGAGGAGAGAACGCAAAACCTCCGGCTCCCTTGACAATCGCGGAGGAGAGTGATACATTCTCCCTGTTATTTTTTTGACTCAGCAAGGAGTGAAAGGGAAATGGATCAGAAGATCAAAGCTCTGCAGGAGCAGATGGAAGAGCGGCTGAACCAGATCGCGGACCGGGAGCAGCTTTCCGCTTTCTGGCAGGATTTTCTGGGAAAGAAAGGCACCGTCGCGGAGCTGATGAAGGGGCTCGGCGCCGTGGCAAAGGAAGACCGCCCCGCCATGGGAAAGGTCATCAACGACTTTAAGGTTCTGGCGGAGGAAAAATACAGGCAGATCAGCGGCAGGCTGGAACAGATGGAGATGGAGGCCCGCAACCGCAGGGAATCGGTGGACATCACCCTGCCGGCGGAGAAAAGGGAAGCGGGGACGCTCCATCCGATCACCATTATCAAAAACGAGATGATCAACGTTTTCCTCGGCATGGGCTTCGAGGTCTTCGAGGGGCCCGAAATCGAGGACGACGACCATAATTTCACCCGCCTGAACGTGGCCAAGGACCATCCGGCCCGGGACATGCAGGACACCTTCTACGTATCCCAGGATATCCTCCTCCGGACGCATACAAGTCCCGGACAGATCCGGGTGATGGACCGGGAGAAGCCGCCCATCAAGGTACTCGTTCCCGGACGCGTGTTCCGCTCGGACAGCGACGCCACGCACAGCCCCATGTTCCATCAGATGGAAGGCCTTGTCGTGGATAAGGGGATCACCCTCTGCGACCTGCAGGGAATGCTGGACAAATTTGTCAAGCAGATTTTCGACGAAAACGTAAAGACCCGGCTGCGCCCCAGCTATTTCCCGTTCACCGAGCCCAGCGTCGAGGTGGACGTCAGCTGTTTCGAGTGCGGCGGAAAAGGCTGCGGCCTTTGCAAGCATACGGGATGGATCGAGGTTCTCGGCGGAGGGGTCGTGCATCAGAACGTGCTCCGCAACTGCGGAATCGATCCGGAGGTCTATTCCGGCTTCGCCTTCGGCATCGGAATCGAGCGGATCGCCATGCTGAAATACGGGATCAACAACATGGGACTGCTGTTTGAGAATGATCTGCGCTTCCTGAAGCAGTTCAAGGATTAAGGCAGGAGGAGGAACAGAGAAATGATCGCACCTTTCAGCTGGCTGAAGGAATATGTGGATATCGACATCAGCGCCGCGGAGCTGGAGGAAAAGCTCTTCGGATGCGGATTTGAGGTGGAGGAGCTGACCCAGCTCGGCGCGGAAGTCAGCGGCGTCGTGGTCGGCGAGGTCAAAACCTGCGAGCCTGTGGAGGGCACGCATCTGTATATCTGCCAGGTGGACTGCGGGGAATTCGGAACCCGGCAGATCGTGACCGGCGCGCCGAACGTCTACGCCGGGATGCATACGCCGGCCGCCCTGGATCAGGCCACGCTGCCCGGAGGCGTCGTCATCCGGGCGAAGCCCCTGCGCGGGATCCCCTCCGACGGAATGCTCTGCAGCGGGGAGGAGCTGGGACTGAACGAGGATCTCTATCCCGGCGCCGAGGAGTACGGACTGCTGGATCTGCCGAAGGATACGGTTCCCGGAGAGGATATCAGGCCCGTGGTGGGTCTGGACGAGTATATTTTCGACATCTCGGTCACGGCCAACCGCCCCGACTGCCAGAGCATTCTGGGCATGGCGCGCGAAGTGGCCGCGCTGCTCGGGAAACCCCTGAAAATGCCGGCGACGGATTTTCATCCCTCGGATTTCCGGTATCCCGGGCTGAAGGTGACCGTGGAGGCGCCGGATCTCTGCCCCCGCTATCTGGCGCACGGGGTCCGGAACATAACCCCCGGCGAAAGCCCCCGCTGGATGAAGAGATATCTCGCGCTCTGCGGACTGAGATCCATCAGCAACGTGGTGGACATCACCAACTATGTGCTGCTGGAGATCGGCCAGCCCATGCACGCGTTCGACCTGGAGAAGCTGGAGAACAGCGAGATCATCGTACGCAGGGCCGCGGACGGGGAAGTGATCCAGACGCTGGATGAAAAGGAATTCAGACTGACGCCGGACAATCTCGTGATCTGCGACGGAAACCGTCCGGTTGCCCTGGCCGGCATCATGGGCGGGCTGAACAGCGGGATCACGGAAAATACCCGCCAGCTGCTTTTTGAAGCCGCCAAATTCGCCCGGGACAGCATCCGGAAGACATCCCGCGCGCTCGGACAGAGCTCCGACTCCTCCGCCCGTTTTGAAAAGGGCATCAGCGAGTATACCACGGAGCTGGGAATGGCCAGGGCGCTCCATCTGATCGAGGAACTGGGCTGCGGAGAAGTGACTTGCAGCGCGTTCGACGAGAGCGCCGGAGCTCCGCGGGAGGGAAAGCGCTTTACCGCGCGGGTCAGCCGGATCAACGGCATTCTCGGAATTCAGGTGCCGGACGAAGAAATTCTGCGGATTCTCCGGAGCCTGCAGTTTGAAGTGGTTCAGGACGGGGACACACTGGACGTGACCGCGCCGCGGTACAGGGAGGACATTGAGATCGGAGAGCCGGATCTTGCGGAGGAGATTATCCGCGAATACGGATACGAACACGTCGTCCCCACGTTCCTGAAGTCCGCCGCGGTGACAGGCGGCGGAAAAAACGCGGATCAGCTCCGGCGGGACAAGATGAAGCGCGCCATGTGCGCTCAGGGCTACAGCGAGGTGTCCACGCTTGCCTTCTACGCGGACGAGGATCTGGACGCGATGCATATCGCGGCGGACGCTCCGGAGCGGAACGTGATCCGGCTGATGAACCCCATCACGGAGAAGCTGAGCATCATGCGGCCTCTTCTGGCGCCGAGCCTGATGAAGATTGTGGTCGAGAATATCAAGCGCGGGAACACGGAAGGCCGGATTTTCGAGCTGAGCAACATTTACAGGCCGACAGAGGCGGGGAAACTGCCGGAGGAGCGGCTTCACCTGGGGTTCGCGGCCTTCGGGAACGACGAGGATTTCTTCCGGATGAAGGGCGCCGCCGAGGCGCTGGGCGCCGCGTTCGGGCTCGCGTTTGACGTGGAGCGGGCGCAGGATGTGCCGTGGCTTCACCCGGGCATTTCCGCCTGGATTCTCTGCGAAGGGGAAAGAATCGGCGCGTTCGGGAAGCTGGCCAATGAGATCACGGCCGAGCTGAAGCTGCACAAGGACAGCAAGAGCCACCACAAAATTTTCCTCGGGGAAATCGACTATCAGAAGATGATCTCCCACGCGGCCGGCAGTTTCCGGTACCAGCCGATCTCCGCCTATCCCGCCGTGATACGGGACCTCGCGCTGACGGTGAATGAGGAAATCACCTGCGGCGACATGACCGCGGAGATTCTCCGGGCCTGCAGGCAGGCCGCCGGCGTGGACCTGTTCGACATCTACCGCGGAGACCAGATCGGCCCGGGAAAGAAGAGCATGGCGTTCAAAATCCGGTTTGAAAGCGCGGACCACGCGCTGCAGCCGGAGGAAGTCGACAAATACATCAAAAAGATTCTCGGCAATCTGAAATATAAACTGGGCGCGGAAATCCGGTAACCGGAAACCTTCCGCAGGGCCGTCCCCGTACGGGACGGCCTTTTTTCATGCCGTTCCGGAGCGCCCGGGGCGGTCCGGAGGAAGCCGCGGCCGGGACCGGAGAAAAGGGGAAAAACGCCCGCCCGGAGATTGACACGGGTTTTTTCATTCTGCTATAATTACACGTCATATCGCGTTCTGTTTTCAGGTTCCAGAAAAGAATATCCGGAAGGGCTCCCGGGGAAAAAGGGCAGCCCGGACGGAACGGCGGGAGATGGACTCATGTCAAGGAAATGGAGAAACGTTCTCATCGGGGTTCTGGCAGCGGCGGCGCTGATCGCCGCTGTATGGCTGCTGAATCAGGGCCCCACGGGCTTCAGCGACAAATACGCCGGCGTGGATCTGTCCACGGACGTCTCGGGCATCGGACGGAGTAACACGTACGACGCCTATAAGGCGGCTTTCGCGGACGAGGCGCCCGTAAAAGAGGAAGTTCCCGTGGACGTTCTGACATTCGAGGGCGGCGGGGAAGTCCGGAACGAAGGCCTTTTCATGCCGGATGAGTCCGAAATCACCTGGACCGTGACGGTGCCTCAGGCCGGCCTGTACAATATCCGGCTGGAGTACCTGACCACGGAGAGCCGGGGCGTGGATATCGAGCGGGAGCTTCTGATCAACGGGGAGCTGCCCTTCGCGGGCGCATCCACCCTCTGCTTCAGCCGCCTGTGGACGGACGCGTCCGAAATCAGAAAGGACAACCAGGGGAACGATATCCGCCCCAGCCAGACCGAAGTCCATGAAAAACAGACCGCGTACTGCCGCGACGACATGGGGTACCAGACGGAGCCGTACGCGTTCCATTTCAACGAAGGGGAAAACACCATCACTCTCCGGTCCGTCAACGAGCCCATGATTCTCTGCGGCATGACGCTGACGCCCATCGTGAAATACCGGACGTACGCGGAATACCTGTCCGGCCAGCCTGAGACGGAGATGACGGAGGCGGGAAGGAACTACTCCCAGATTATTCAGGGCGAGAGCGCGGCGCTGCGCAGCACGCCGAGCCTTTACGCGCGCTACGACCGGAGTTCCCCGCTGACCGTTCCGTATTCCGTGACGAACACCATTCTGAACTATATCGGGGGCGATCCCTGGACCCATCCGGGCGAGTGGATCCAGTGGGACTTCGAGGTGCCCGAGGACGGATACTACCATATCAGCATCAAGGCGCGGCAGATGTATCAGCGCGGCGCCCTCAGCGGGAGAACCGTGTATATCGACGGGGAGGTTCCCTTCGAGGATCTGGAGACGGTCACCTTCTTCTACAACACCAGCTGGGATATGAAAACCCTGTCGGATCAGGACGGGAATCCGTTCCGGTTCTTCCTGAAGAAAGGCGCGCACACGCTGCGGATGGAAGTGACCCTGGGCGAGATGGGGCCCGTCCTGAAGGCCGTGGAGGACAGCATCTTCAGACTGAACCAGATCTACAGGAAGCTGCTGGTGCTGACCGGCGTCAATCCGGACCGTTTCCGGGACTACAATCTGGCCCGCGTGTATCCGGAAGCCATCGAGGCGATGGATCTGGAAAGCAGACGCCTTTACAAGATCGTGGACGACATCGTGGCCATCACCGGCGAGAAGAGCGACCGGGCGGCCGTGGCCCAGACTCTGGCGGTCCAGCTGGAGCGGTTCGTGGAAAACAACGAGCGTATCACCGAATCCTTCACGAACTTCAAGGACAACATCACTTCTCTCGGAACGGCCATGCAGAACATGTCCGAGAGCAAGCTGGACGTCGATCTGATCATGATCACGGGCGAGAGCGCGGAAATACCGCGGGTTCACGAGAACTTCCTGACCCGCGCGCTGCACGAGATCCGCAGCTGCGCCAGCTCCTTCTTCGTGGACTACAACTCGCTGGGCGACAAATACGAGGAAACGGACGACGTGCTCGAAGTCTGGATCACCACAGGCCGGGATCAGAGCACGGTGCTGAAGACCATGGTGGACGACACCTTCACGGCGAAGACGGGCATCAAGGTGAACGTCAAGCTGGTGCAGGCGGACGCGATTCTGACGGCCGTGGTAGCCGGAAACGGACCGGACGTCGTGATGAGCGTCAGCGGCTGGTTCGCCGTCAACTACGCCATGCGGAACGCCGTGGAGGACATGACCCAGTTCCCGGATTTCGGGGAAGTGATCCAGCCCTTCCAGAAGAGCATCCTTCAGCCGCTGACCTACAACAACGGGACGAAGACCGGCGTCTACGGTCTTCCGGAGACCCAGAACTTCCCGGTCCTGTTCTACCGCAGCGACGTCATGGAGGAGATGGGGCTGCCCGTTCCGCAGACGTGGGAGGAACTGATCGCGGAGCTGCCCACCATTCAGGGCAACAGCCTGACGGTCGCGGTCAATTTCCCGGATATCGCGGTGGCGGACATTTCGGTGCTCTGCTCCATGATCTACCAGAACGGCGGAGCCATCTACGACGACGAGGCGAAGCGGACGGTCATAGACAGCGAGGCGGGCGTGGCTGCTTTCGAGCAGTATACAAGCCTGTACAACGACTACGGGCTGCCGGTCGTGTTCGACTTTGTCAGCCGTTTCCGCAGCGGCGAGATGCCGCTGGGCGTCGCCTCCTACGCGACCTACAACACGCTGATGGTATCCGCTCCGGAAATCCGCGGGCTGTGGGATGTCACGCTCTTCCCCGGAACGAAGAAGGAGGGCGGGACCATCGACCGGACCGCGCAGACGGACGGCCTGTGCTGCATGATCGTGGCGACGGAGGACGACAGGGTCAGACAGAACGCCTGGGAGTTCGTCAAATGGTGGGTCGGCGCGGACGCGCAGGTGCGGTTCGGGCGTGAGATGGAGAGCATTCTCGGTGCGAGCGCCAGATACCAGACGGCCAACCAGGACGCGCTGCGCCAGCTGGCCTGGTCCGGCGGACAGCTGA
>ONXY01000097.1 GCA_900321945.1 uncultured Eubacteriales bacterium
ACCACGACGCCGTCCACATCCTTGCGGTCGATGGACTGCAGATAGGCGGCCATCACGGAGTTGGCGGAATCCATGGAGTCAACCAGGGGCTGCACTTCGCCGACGGTCACGATCTTGCCGGCATCCTCGTATTCCTGCCAGCCGACCTGACGGCGGTCAAAGGGGCTGTTGTAGTTCGGGCCGCGCCAGACCTTGATCAGGCGGACGCCTTCGCCGAACTTCTCGATCATGGCGTCGAGCAGAACGGTGACCAGGGACTTATCCTGCTGGAACAGCTGGGTGATGCCGGGGATCTTCTGATACTCGCCGTCGGTATAGAACTGGGTGTCGAAGCAGACGATCTTCAGATCCGGATACTGCTCGGTGATGCCCTTCAGGAAGGTGTAAGAACCGTCCTGATTGCCGTGGCTGATCAGCAGTCCGTCATAGCCGGCGGCCGCGCAGGCGGAAATCCTGTCCTGCCAGGCGTTGAAGTCGCCGTTGCAGAAGTGCACGTCGCACTCCACGCCGAGAGCCTTGCACAGGTCAACGCAGGAATTGGCCCACATCTGGAAAATGGTGGCGGAAGGCAGCAGCATAATGTAGGCGACCTTCTTGCCGGCAACGGGGTTGGTGGTTTCGGCCGAGGCGGTGCACATCATGACCGCCATCATCAGCGCCAAAACGACAGCTACAATTTTCTTCATGGGAAACCTCCTTGTAAAATATTTGAGCGGATCTCCGCTCTTTCGCTGCCAGTATCTTATCACCGGGCGGGTATCCTGTCAAGCGTTTTTTTAAACAAAATACCTGAAAAATAACTAAACAAAATCCTGAAATGTTTAGCTGCCCGGAGCGTTGAATGTCAAAAATGGTCATTAAATTTCAGAAGAAAACAGAATCAACATTTTCAAAAAAGGATATTGACAAGCGGATACGTGAACAATATAATAAACGAAGCGGCACTGTTTAGCTATGTTTATATACACGCGTCCGGCACAGCGGGACGGACGACCGGGAAGGGAGACTGCGGGCAATGAAGCTGAACAAATACCCCACGGACGGCGAGGCGAAGAAAATGATCGTCGACATCGGCCGCCGCATGTACGAAAAGAACTTCGTGGCCGCCAACGACGGAAACATCTCCGTAAAGGTGGACGACGACATTTTCTGGACCACGCCCACGGGCGTCAGCAAGGGATTCATGTCCGAGGACATGATGGTCAAGATGCGCCTGGACGGAACCGTGATCTCCCAGGGGGAGCGCGGCCCTTCCAGCGAGGTGAAGATGCATCTGCGCATCTACAACGAGAACCCGGAGGCCGGCGCGGTCTGCCACGCCCATCCGCCGGTGAGCACCAGCTTCGCCATCGCCGGCATGAGTCTGGATCTGGCCATCTATCCGGAAGCGCTCGTGAATCTGGGCACCGTGCCCTGCGTGCATTACGAGGCGCCCGGCTCCCAGGGGATTCCGGACTCCATCGCGCCCTACTGCCGGGACTACAACGCGCTGCTGCTGGCCAACCACGGCGCCGTGGCCTGGGGCTCCACCCTGACGGAGGCCTGGTACCGGCTGGAGTCCACCGAGCACTACGCCATGGTGATCATGTACACCAGCAATATAATCGGAAAGGCCAACGTGCTTTCCTGCCAGCAGATCAGCGAGCTGATCGCCATCCGGGAGAAGATGGGCATCACCAGCGGCGGCGTTCCGGCCTGCTCACCGGTGGCCACCAACACGACCGACGTGGTGTCCACATCCGGCCCGGTGAATCCGAAACCGGCGCTGAAGACCTTCGGGCAGAGCGGGGATACCGGATGCGGATGCGGCGGGAACCAGGCGGCCAGCGAAGCGCAGATCCGCGCCATTACCCAGGCGGTGATGGAGCGGCTGCGCGGGGGATGAGCCTCCGGCGGAATGAAAGGACGGAATAGAGAGAGGAGGGCTTTTCCGTGCGGGTGGTTGTGATCGGAGGCGTGGCCGCGGGAATGAGCGCGGCCAGCAAGCTGCGCCGGATGGACCCGAAGGCGGAGATTACGGTTTACGAGCGGGGGAGCTTCCTGTCCTACGGAGCCTGCGGCCTTCCCTATTATATCGGCGGATGGAACGAGGATCCGAAGAAGCTGATCGCCCGGACGCCGGAAAAGTTCCGGGAAATGGGGATCGAGACAAAGCTGCGGCACGAGGTCCTGCGGGTCGATCCGAAGGAGAAGACCGTGACCGTGCGCGATCTGGACGGCGGGAGAGAGTTCACCGACCGGTGGGACAAGCTGATGATCGCCGTGGGCTGCCGCAGCGCGGCGCCGCCCGTGCCGGGCTACGACCTGCCGGCCGTATTCTCCCTGCGGTCCATGGAGGACGGGATGCTGCTGCACGAGGTCGCCCGGCTGCCCGGGATCCGGCACGTGGCGATCGTGGGCGGAGGGGCCATCGGCGTGGAGATGGCGGAGGCCCTGACCCGGCTGGGAAAGAAGATCACGCTGCTGGAGGGGGCGGAGCGGCTGCTGCGGCCCTTCGAGCCCGAGTTTTCCGAGCTGGCGGCGCAGGAGCTGGAGAAGAACGGCGTGCGCGTCCTGCTGCGGACCAGACTGCAGGCCATCGAGGAGAAGGGCGACCGCCGGATCGTGAAAACGGAGAAGGAGGACATCGCCTGCGACCTGGTGCTGATGGCCGCGGGAATCCGGCCGGAAACCGGCTTCCTGAAGGATACCGGGATCCGCATGGTCCGGAACGGAGCGATCCTCGTGGACCGGGAGATGCGCACAAGCCTGCCGGACGTGTACGCGGCCGGAGACTGCGCCACCTGTTATCACCGGGTGCTGGAGGAGGACTACTATCTCGCGCTTGGAACCGCGGCCAACAAGACCGGCCGGATCGCCGGCGAGAACCTGGCGGGCGGGCACGTGAAGTTCCCGGGCGTGCTGGGCACCGCGGCCATCAAGATCTTCGACCTGGAGATGGGCCGGACGGGGCTGAGCGAGACGGAGGCGGAACGATCGGGAATCCCGTACAGAACGAAGACGGTCACCGCTCAGGACCATCCCGCCTACTACCCGGATCCGAAGCCGCTGATGATCAAACTGATCTACGACGCGCGGACCCGGCGCCTGCTTGGCGCGAACGCCGCTGGAACCCACGACGCGGTGATGCGGACGGACGTGCTGGCCGCGGCCGTGCACGCCGGGATGACCACGGAAGAGCTGGGTATGCTGGACCTGGCCTACGCGCCGCCCTTCGCCTCGGTGTGGGACGCGGTGCATATCGCCGCCAACGCGGCGAAATAGGAAAGGAGACGGGGGAATGGACAGGCGCTGTACGCTGGAGCAGGCCGTCGCCTCCCTGGAGGACGGGGCGCTGGTAGGTCTGGGCGGAAACACCCTGAACAGGGCGCCCATGGCCGCGGTGGCTGAAATCATCCGGCAGGGAAAACGGAAACTCCGCCTGGTCAAGACCGCCGGGGGGATGGATATCGACCTGCTGTGCCGGGCGGGCTGCGTTTCCACGGTGGACGCCGGGTTCATCAGCTACGAGAGCGAATTCGGCCTCGCGCAGTTTTACCGCAGGGCCGTGCAGCGGGGCGAGGTTACCGCCCACGAGCACGCCTGCTACACGGTGATCTCCGCGCTGCGGGCGGCCAGCTTCGGAATTCCGTTCATGCCGGTGCGTGGGCTGCAGATCAGCGATCTCAGGAAGGTCAACGACTACTTCGCCGACGTGAAGGATCCCTTCAGCGGGGAAACGCTGGCGGCGGTGAAGGCCATCGCCCCGGATGTCAGCATTCTCCACGTTCAGGAGGCCGACGCGGCCGGGAACGCCAGGATCCGGGGTCCCCTTTACGAGGACGCGCTGCTGGCGCGGGCTTCGAAACGGGTCATCGTGACCGCGGAGCGGATCGTCGGGGACGGATACTTCGCGGGGCAGCAGGAGAAGCCCCAGATTCCGGGCTTCCTCGTGAGCCACGTGGTCCACGCGCCGCGCGGCGCGGCGCCGGGCTGCTGCCCGGAGGAATACGGCATCGACCGGGAGGGAATCCTGGAAGCCAGGCGGGAAGGGGATGAGCGGACGTGAGGGATGAAATCCGGCCCGGGGACATGATGGCGGTCTGCATGGCCCGGCTGATCCGGAACGGGGAGACCGTGTTCCACGGGGTTTCCTCCCATCTGCCGATGATCGCGCTGCTGCTGGCCCGCCATACCCACGCGCCGGACGCGGTGCACCTGAACATTCCCGGAGGCGTGAATCCCGACGAGCCGGCCCTGCGGGCGTTCACAAGCGCGGGGAACGAGCTGTACGCGCCGGCGTGCGCGGCGTTCCCGCTGATGGACGTGTTCGATCTGAGCATGCGGGGAGGGCTGGACGTGGCTTTCCTCAGCGGCGTGCAGTTTGATCAGGAGGGGCGGGTGAACGCCTCGGTGATCGGGGACTACCGGAAGCCGAAGGTGCGCCTGCCCGGGGGAGCCGGAAGCGCGGTGCTGATCCCCACGGCGAAACGGGCGGTGATCTGGCGCACGAAACACGACCGGCGGACCTTTACGGAACGGGTGGACTTCACCACCGCGAAGGGACATGTCAGCGACATTGTGACGCCCCTGTGCCACTTCGCGATGCGGGAGGGAAAGCTGATCGTGGAGAGCGTCCATCCCGGCCACAGCCTGGCGGAGGTGGCGGAGAACACCGGTTTCCCCGTGCAGTATTACGAGGAGAAAGAGACGCCGCCCCCGACGGAGGAGGAGATGAGGCAGCTCCGCCGGATCGATCCCAGGGACCTGAGAAGCATCGAGTTCGCCTGATGCTTCGGAAAATATAAAGAAAACAACAAAGAGAAAGGAAGAGAGAACCATGGCAGGCTATGATACGTATTTTCTGATGAAGGAAGAGGACGTGGCGGGATATGTGCAGGCGAAATACGCCGGATACTTCGCTCCGGACGCGAAGCTGACCGTGAAGGAGATCGGGGACGGCAACCTGAACTACGTGTTCCGGGTCGTGGAGGAAGCCACGGGCAAATCCATGATCGTCAAGCAGGCCGGCGAGGCGCTCCGGATCTCCGCCGAGATGCACGTATCCACCGACCGGAACCGGATCGAGAGCGAGATCCTGCAGATCCAGGACAGGCTGGCCCCGGGGACGGTTCCGAAGATCTACGGATACGACACCGTCATGTGCGCCTGCGCCATGGAGGACCTGAGCGACCACGAGCTGATGCGCTACGCGCTGATGCGGCACGAGACCTTCCCCCGGTTCGCGGAGGACATTTCCACCTATATGGTGAACACTCTGCTGAAGACCACGGACGTGGTCATGGAGCACAAGGAAAAGAAGGCGCTGGTGAAGAGCTTCATCAACCCCGAACTGTGTGAGATTACCGAGGATCTGGTACTGATGGAGCCCTACAACGACCACAACGGAAGGAACATCGTGGATCCGCTGATCGCGGACTTCGTGAAGAAAGAACTGTACGGGGACAAGGCGCTGCTGCTGGCGGCGGCGAAGCTGAAGTTCGAGTTCATGAACAACGCCCAGGCGCTGCTGCACGGCGATCTGCACACCGGCTCCATCTTCGTGAAGAAGGATTCCACGAAGGTTTTCGATCCGGAATTCGCTTTCTACGGCCCCATGGGATACGATATCGGGAACGTGATCGCCAACCTGATTTTCGCCTACGACAACGGCGCGGCCGCCGGGGACGAAGCCTTCTGCGGCTGGGTGCTGGACACCATCCGGGAAACGGTGGATCTTTTCATCTCCAAGTTCCTGAAGGCCTGGGACGAGAGTGTGACGGAGCCCATGGCGAAGGTCGAGGGCTTCCGGGAGGCGTATCTGAAGAGCATCATGAGCGACACGGCGGCCTACACCGGCACGGAGCTGCACCGCAGGACCGTGGGCATGGCGCAGGTGAAGGACGTGAACACGATCGCGGATCCGGAAAAGCGGGCGTACGCGAAGAAACTGAACATCATCGCCGGCAAGGACTACATCCTGAACCGGGAGAGCTTCTTCGACGGACAGAGCTTCACCGACGCCGTGAAGCGGGCGGAAGCGGCGCTGAAATAAGGAAAGGCGGAAAAAAACAATGGCAGACGAAAAGAGCATCATGAGCTATGAAACCGTGGAACTGGACGACGAAAACAGCGCGCTGGTCATTCTGGATCAGACAAAGCTGCCCAACGAGGTGGAGATTCTGCATCTGAAGACCCAGCGGGAAATCTGGGACGCGATCTATCTGCTGCAGGTCCGCGGCGCGCCGGCGATCGGCGTGGCGGCGGCCTTCGGCGTCTATCTGGCGGCGAAGGAGATCCCGGCGGATGACCGGGCCGCTTTTGATCCGGCATTCCACGAAGCCAAGGAATTCCTCAACTCCGCGCGGCCGACGGCGGTCAACCTGAGCTGGGCGCTGAACCGGATGGAACAGGTGCTGAAGGATCATCCGGAGGCCTCCGTGGCGGAGATCCGGGAGATGCTGAAGAAGGAAAGCGAGGAAATCAAGGCGGAGGACGTGTGGATGTGCCGCTCTATCGGCGAATACGGCCTGACGCTGATCAAGGACGGGGACGGCATCCTGACTCACTGCAACGCGGGCCAGCTGGCTACCTCCAAATACGGCACGGCCCTGGCGCCCATCCATCTGGGACGGGAGCGGGGCATGAATTTCCGCGTGTTCTGCGACGAGACGCGGCCCCTGCTGCAAGGCGCCCGGCTGTCCTCCTTCGAACTGTTCGCGGACGGAGTGGATACCACGGTGATCTGCGACAACATGGCCAGCCAGGTCATGAAGAACGGATGGGTCAACGCCGTGTTCGTCGGATGCGACCGGGTGGCGGCCAACGGGGACGCCTGCAACAAAATCGGCACATCCGGAGTGGCCATTCTGGCGAAGTACTACGGCATTCCCTTCTACGTTCTGGGGCCCACGTCCACCATCGACATGAGCATCGAGAAGGGCGAGGACATCACCATCGAACAGCGGAAGCCGGAAGAGGTCACCGAAATGTGGTACAAAAAGCGCATGGCTCCCGAGGGCGTGAAGGTGTACAATCCCGCCTTCGACTTCGCGGATCATGAGCTGATCGCCGGCATCGTCACCGAATACGGCATCGCGCGGCCGCCCTACAGCGAAAGCCTGAAGGAAATCTTCCGGAAGAAGGCGGAGGCGGAAGCGGCGAAAAAGGCGGGGAAATAAGCGGCGGAGGAACCGCCGACCGACACAGGAGAGACGGCAATGAACGAGAAGGAACTCCGGTCCGCCGTGACGAGAACGGTGCTGACGGAACTGGCGGCCGCGGGGGAATACTGGGTTCCCGTGGCCTCCTCCGGCCGGCACTGCCATCTGAGCCAGGCGGACCTGGAGCGCCTCTTCGGACCCGGAAGCCGGCTGACGCCCATGAGGATGCTGGAGCAGCCGGGGCAGTTCGCGGCCGAGGAGAAGGTGACTCTGGAGACCCCCAAAGGACGGATAAGCCTGCGGGTGGTAGGCCCGCTGAGACGGGAGTCCCAGGTGGAGCTTTCCATGACGGACGCCAGGCAGCTGGGTCTGAGTCCCCCGGTCCGGCTGTCAGGCGACCTGGACGGATCCCCCGGATGCAGGCTGACAAACGGAAACCGGACCGCGGACCTGCCGAAAGGCGTGATTATCGCCGCGCGGCATCTGCACATGAGCGGGGAGGAGGCGCGGGCTTACGGGCTGACGGACGGGCAGGAGGTATCCATCCGGTCCGACGGTCCGCGGAGCGCCGTGATGGAGCGCGTCGTCGTTCGGGCCGGGAACGGGCACCTGCTGGAGGCGCACATCGACACGGACGAGGCGAATGCCTTCGGGATCCGGAGCGGGCAGCTGTGCAGGCTGATCCTGCCGGGCACGGGAATCCGGACGATGTCCGCGGGACCGGCGGGAGGGCTTTTCATTCCGGGGACCGCGGCGGCGCCGGGATTCGTCCCGAAGCCTGCGGGAGGAGCCGCGCGGACGTCCGGAGGCGGGAGCGCGGAAAACCCGCGGCCGCTTCGGAAGGAAACGCTGCTGGACTACTCCGGCGACCCGGGGCTGCTGCTGACTGAGGAGCTGCTGTACCGGGCGGCGGAGCGGGGCATGAAATACATCCGCCTGGCTCCCGGGACGCTGGTGACGCCCCTGGCGAGGGACGTGGCCTGGGAGAAGGGCATCGAACTGATTTATCCCGACGGAAAGAACGAACGGAGGTGAGGCGCGTTGACGGAACAGCAGATTCAGCAGATTGTGGAGGAGGTGCTGCGAAACCTTCCGCGGCAGGCGGAAACGCCGGCGGCCCCGGCGCAGCTGAAGACCTGGCAGCCGGCGGCGCGGAACGGGGGAACGGGCCGGTGGCTCTGCGACACGGTGGAGGAGGCGGTGGCCAACGCGAAAGCCGCCCAGAGACAGCTGGCGGAGATGACCCTGGAGAAACGCGGGGAACTGATCGCGGCCATGCGGAAGGCCGCCGTCGACAACGCGGAGCCCCTGGCCAGGCTGGCTCATGAGGAAACCGGCTACGGACACGTGGAGGACAAGATCCAGAAGAACCTGCTGGTGGCCCGGCGGACGCCGGGAATCGAGGATCTTCAGACCCGGTGCGAGACCGGGGATACGGGCATGATGCTGATCGAGCAGGCGCCCTTCGGCGTCATTGGTTCCATCACGCCTTCCACAAATCCCACGGCCACGGTTATCAACAACTGCATCAGCATGATCGCGGCGGGGAACGCGGTGGTTTTCAATCCGCATCCCGCGGCGAAGAAAGCCTCCCAGGAGGCCATGCGGATCATGAACGAGGCGATACGGAGCGCGGGAGGGCCGGACACGCTGGTTACCACCTGCAGGGAACCCACCCTTGAAACCGGGAACGGGATCATGAACCATCCGGACATCCCTCTCCTGTCCGTGACGGGCGGGGAGGCCGTTGTGAAAGTGGCCATGAAGACCGGGAAACGGTGCGTTGCCGCGGGTCCGGGGAATCCCCCGGTCATCGTGGACGACACCGCGGACCTGCCGGAGGCGGCGAAGCGGATCGTGGACGGGGCCTCCTTCGACAACAACATCCTCTGTATCGCGGAGAAGGAGGTGTTCGCCTTCGCGAACATCACCGACCGGCTGATGGCGGAGATGGAGAAGCACGGCGCCTTCCGTATCGCCGGGGAGGACATTGACAGAGTCCTGCGGACGACCCTGATCCAGAAAGACGGAAAATACGTCATCAACCGGAAGTATGTGGGACACGACGCGGCGGTTATCCTGCGGGACAGCGGGGTCGCCTTTACCGGGAACCCCAGGCTGGTCATCTGTGAGACGGACCGGGACCATCCCTTCGTGACGACGGAGATGCTGATGCCGGTGCTCGCCGTCGTGCGTGTACGGAACATTGAGGAGGCGGTGGAGGAGGCCTTCCGCGCGGAGAGGGGCTGCAAACATTCCGCCATGATTCACTCCACCAACGTGCATCATATGAGCATGGCCGCGAAGCGCATGAACACGACGATCTTCGTGAAGAATGCGCCGAGCTACTCCGGACTGGGATTCGACGGGGAAGGCTTTACCACCATGACCATCGCCACGCCCACGGGCGAGGGCGTGACCAGCGCCCGGACGTTCACCCGTCTGCGGCGGTGCGTCCTGTACGGCGATTTCAGAATTGTATAACGGATAAACCGAAGGAGGAAAAGAGCAATGCAGGAAGCGCTGGGACTGATCGAGACCCGGGGGCTGGTGGCCTCCATTGAGGCGGCGGACGCGATGGTGAAGGCGGCGAACGTTCATCTGGCCGGAAAGGTGTACGTGGGCGGCGGCCTGGTGACCGTCATGGTCCGCGGCGACGTGGGCGCGGTGAAGGCGGCGGTGGAGGCCGGCGCGGCCGCGGCGA
>ONXY01000122.1 GCA_900321945.1 uncultured Eubacteriales bacterium
CGCAGGCCCGTAAACAGATCCGTCCAGGTTCCGGAAGGCAGATATGCCTCCGTCTCCCCCAGCAGCGTTTCGGAATCCATGGGACGGGTGACGGGGCAGACGGTCAGGCAGTCCCCGAAAAGATACTGGTTTCTGTTCCGGAAAAAGAGGGAGCGGTCGTCCGGATAATCGTAATACAGCGGCCGCAGGATCACGCTTCCTTCTTCGCTGCGCTTTATGTTCTGCGAGTACAGCCAGGGAATCAGGCGATGGCGCAGGCGGAGGAAGTTCTTCATAATCTCCGCCTTTTCGGGGGGGAGCATCCAGGGTTCCTTGTTCATGAAGGGATTGCTGGAGGAATGCAGGCGCATGACGGGTGAAAAGACGCCGAACTGAACCCACCGGACGGTCAGTTCCGGATCCAGCGAGCCGTGCATATGTCCGCCGATGTCGTGGCTCCACCAGCCGTAGCCGATATTGGCCGCGGTCGCGGTGAACCGGGGCTGGAAATCCAGAGACGCCCAGGTTATGCAGGTATCGCCTGAAAAGCCCGCCGGATACCGGTGGCTGCCCGGCCCGCCGTAGCGGCTCAGAATCAGGGCGGGACCGCCCTTTTCCAGCGTGTGCAGGTAACGGGTGTGATTCAGCACGAACAGCGGATCCATCCCGGGATCCGACGTTCCTCCCTGCTGCTGCCAGTCCAGCCACCAGAAGTCCACGCCCCGTTTCTCCTGCGCGGAAATGACCGTGTCCTCCATCGCCCGGATCCTTTTTTCGTCCGCCGCGTCGAACGGAAAGCTTTTCTCCCCGGCCGGATCCTCCCCCATGGCCTCCGCCATCTGCGGATAAAGCTCTTCGCAGGGGCGGACGCCGTCCGCCGGATGATCGTTCAGCGTCACCCGGAGGTTCTGTTCGTGCAGCCAGGAAAGCAGCTTTTCCGGCTCCGGGAATTTCTCCCGGTCCCAGGTATAGCCCGTCCATCCGGGTCCGTACTTCGGATCGATCTCCGTCACATGCCAGTTCATGTCCAGCACGGCCACGGACAGCGGGATTTCTTCCCGCCGGAACCGCTCCATCAGATCCCGGTATTCCCCCTGGGTATAGGGATAGAAGCGGCTCCACCAGTTTCCCAGCGCGAACCTCGGAACCGGCGGCACGCTGCCGGAAAGCTTCAGATAATCCCGCAGCGCCTGTGTAAAATCATGGCCGTAGGCAAAAAGATACAGATCCTTTCCCGTATACCGCGCGGGAAACAGGCGCCCCGTCCCGTCCATCCCCATGGAGCCGCTGTCGTCCAGCACAGCGTAGCCCCGGAAGGACTGGATCCCGTCCTCCAGCGGAACGCCGCCGTCCGCCTCGTCCAGCGTCCGGGCGGTGCCTCCGAGGGTTTCCGCCGGTTCGCCGTAGCGCCAGATGCTCGCGTAAACGGCGAAAGCGCCTTTCAGTTCGACGGAAAGTCCCGTTGCGGAAAAAGGCTTCCGGTCGTACCGGAGGCGGATATGCTCCGTCTCCACGGTCAGCCCCCGCTCCGATTCCGACACCGTATACCCGGGGACGGGAAACTCCCGGCACAGCGCCATCTGTGTGGCGGTGTCCCGGAACGCGCCGTCCGCCTCGTATTCCAGTCTCAGCAGGCGGCTGGTCAGCAGCGTAATGCGGTACGTTTCCCCGCGGATGACCGCCCGCGGATCGGCCTGCGGTCTGATCGTCCAGAGATCGGATGCTTTCATGCTTCATCCCTCTTCCAAAGGGGGCTGCCGTTTTCAGACAGCAGCCCCCTGTTTCATAGGTTTACGTTCCGGTTGGTTTCATTATTCTCCCATATAACGGGCATAGGCGTCAAGATGAATCTTGATCAGGTCGTCCACGTTCATCTTGTTCAGCTGATCGATATAGGCGTCCCATTCCTCGTCCACGCCGCCCTCAGTGACCCAGTGCGCGTACTGCTGGTTCACGTAGTTCAGAACCTCGGGGCTGAGGAAACCGATCTGGTCGAGCTCGTCGGCCGTATAGGAAACGACCGGGAACGTGGGCCGCGCGTACTTCGCGTTCACAGCGTCGTCCGCCAGCTTGATGCCGTCGCCCTCGGTGGTGGGCAGGATTACCCTGCTCTCGAACTCTTCGTTCATATACTTCGGGCCGTGATCACGGAAGGAGTAGGTCCAGCATGAGGTGTCCAGATTGATGCCGGAATCCGCGGCGGGCAGCAGCACTTCGTACGTGCCGTCCTCGTTCTTGGCGATTTTCCCGTCGCCGATGGATCCGTAATAGGTCTGCAGGGAGGCTTCGTCCGTGTAGAACTGATCCGCCCACTCCAGCAGTTTGCCGGGATCGGAGCAGTTTTTGGTGATGACGAACTCATTCTTGCCGTAGTTGAGGAAAGTGGGATCGGACTCGACGTAGCGGTTCCCGTCGGGGCCCGCCACGGCTTCCACGACCGTGTAGTCCTTGGCGTTGCCGAGCAGCTCGGCATCCGCGGTCCAGGCGAAGACGATGCCCGTGCGCGGGCCGGCTTCGGTATCCTGCACCTTGGCGCGGACCATATCGGAGGTCTGGGTGAAGTACTCGGGATCCAGCGCGCCGCGTTCATACAGATCGCGGGCCCAGGCAACGGCAGCCTTGTAGTTTTCGGTCATGGGAACGAAAACGGGCTTGCCTTCCGCGTCCATGCCCATCATGTTTCCGGCGCGGCTGACCTGGACGCCGAAGGGCAGAAGCAGGTTGTTCAGGTCGAACTGCAGGGAGGAGGCGGCGATATAGCCGTAGCGGCCTTCGCCGGACTCGGAAAACGCGACCAGCGTGTCCGCCAGTTCGGTATAGGTGGTGGGCATGGGCAGGCCCAGCTCCTCCAGCCATACCTTGTTGATGTACATTTCATTGGCGGTAATGGGGCGCATGGGCAGCTTCTTCGGCAGGCTCCAGATCTTTCCGTCGGCATCCATGCACAGGGCCTTCAGATCCGGGTCCTTTTCAAAGATCGCGGTCAGGTTGGGCATATGCTGCGGAATCAGGTCGGTCAGCTCCACAAAGAAATCCGTGTTGGGAATGATGTCCGCGTCCGTCAGGGAGATGGAGCCG
>ONXY01000362.1 GCA_900321945.1 uncultured Eubacteriales bacterium
AAGGTATGCTTTGTGGGCCGCAGCATGGTTTCCGTCAGCCGCGTGGCCATGCAGCTGGGCGAATTGGTGATCCCCGAGGGCTATTTCCTGGAAGTGGACGATCTGGACAGCTACCGGGACGATGAGCTTTTGATCCTGACCACCGGCAGCCAGGGCGAACCCATGGCGGGCCTGACCCGCATGGCGTACGCCGAGCACCGGAAGCTGCAGATCCGGCAGACCGACATGGTCATCATTTCCGCGACCCCCATTCCCGGAAACGAGAAATTCATCTCCCGGGTCATCAACCAGCTATACCGCCTCGGCGCGCAGGTGGTCTACAGCACGCTGGCGGAGGTGCACGTCTCCGGCCACGCCTGCAAGGAGGAGCTCAAGCTGATGCACGCCCTGGTGCGGCCGAAGTACTTCATTCCCGTGCACGGCGAATACCGCATGCTGTGGCAGCACGCCGTGCTGGCGGCGACCATGGGGACGGAGAACCGGAACATCGTCATACCGGAGCTGGGCCAGGTCATCGAGATGAACATGAACGAGCTGGCGCTGGGCGAGCAGGTGCCCACCGGCGGCATTCTGGTGGACGGCCTGGGCGTCGGCGACGTGGGCAACGTGGTGCTGCGCGACCGCAAGCATCTGAGCCAGGAGGGCCTGCTGGCGGTGGCGGTCGTGATCGACCGGGACCAGGAGAAGCTGGTCAGCGGGCCGGACATCGTCAGCCGCGGCTTCATCTTCGTCCGGGAGAACGAGGATCTGATCGACAACGTGCTTGAGCTGGTCCGGGAGATCCTCTCCAGCAACAGCCTGGCCGGGGACAACTGGCCGAACCTGAAGAACCTGATCAAGGACGAGGTTCACAACTACATCTTCGAGAAGATCAAGCGCAACCCGATGATCCTGCCGATCATTCTTGATGTTTGAACCAAAAAATGCTATCATGCGGGGAGAGGAAGAATTCCTCCCCCCGCGTTTTTTCGCGCGGAGGAGGGCAGAGGAGGCGGCCGGCATGGAGTATTCGGCGGCGTACCGCCTGGCGGATGAAATCCGCGCCAGCGAGGAATACCGGACGTATCACGGGCTGAAGGAAAGCGTCACGCGGGACGAAACCCAGGCGGCGCTGATCCGGGAATACCGGCGGATGCAGATGGAGATCCAGATGAAGGCCATGTCCGGGCAGACCCCGGACGCGGAGGATACGCAGCGCTTTTCCGCGCTGAGCGGCCTGCTGTTCAGCAAGCCGGAGGTGAGTCAGTTCCTGCTGGCGGAGATGAGGCTGCAGCAGGCGCTGGCGGATATATTCAAAATCGTGACCGACGCGGCGGGGCTGGAGATTCAGCTGCCGGGGTGAGGGAGAAGATTTGAAAGAGGATTTGAAAGAGGAAGAGAAGGAAGTAACCTGGCAGAGCCTCCGGGAGGAGCGGCGGTACGGCAACTACTGGTACAGCGCGCTGTGGAAGATCGCCCGGCCTCTGCTGGTCGGCCTCACGGTGGCCGTGATCGTGCTCGGCCTCGGGATGAGCCTGTTCACAAAGCTGTACGACAGCTACGCGGGCCCCGTGGACGCGAAGGACCAGAGCGAGGTGCCGTTTGAAATCACCAGCGGCCAGAGCCTGACCCGGGTGGCGTTCAACCTGGAGGAGGCGGGGCTGATTCACAGCAAAACCGTATTCAAATACTACTGCGACTTCGCGGGCATGGGCCAGAAGCTGCAGATCGGCCAGTACCGGCTGACGCGCAGCATGAGCATGACGGAGATCGCGGAGCAGCTGACTATGGGCGACGGCAATCCGCTGGTCCGGAACGTCACGATGATCCCCGGGGAGAGCGTCGAGGAGTTCGCGGCGAAGATGGTCCGGAACGGCGTGTTTTCCGACAGCGGCACGTTCCTGAACCTGTGCAGGACCGGGACGGCGTTCCGGGAATACTACTACGTGGCGGACGTGCTGGCGCTTCCCACGGCGGGACAGCGGAAATACGTCCTGGAGGGCTACCTGGCGCCGGACACCTACGAGGTTTACGTCAACGCCACCGAGGAGGAAATCATCCGGAAGATGCTGAGCCAGACGGAGGCCGTTTTCCCGGAGGAGGCGCAGGAGCGGGCCAAAGCCCTGGGCATGACCATGGATCAGGTGCTGACGCTGGCCAGCCTCATTGAGAAGGAGGCCGGGACGGGGGACTTCGCCAGGGTGAGCGCGGTGTTCCACAACCGGCTGAAGGCGGGCATGAAGCTGGAGAGCGACGTCACGATCCACTATATCACCGGCGTGCGGAAGATGGCGCTGGAGGGGGACGACCTCAGCGCGAACAGCCCGTACAACACCTACGTCTACAAGGGACTGCCGGTCGGCCCCGTCTGCAACCCGTCCCCCGCCGCGATCCGGGCGGCGCTGTATCCGGACGAGACCTACGTCCGGGAGAAATACCTGTACTTCTGCGCGAAGGATCCGGCGAGCGGGGAGCTGTATTTCAGCCGGACGCTGGCCGAACACGAGCAGGCCGTGGCCATCTACGCGCCGCTCTGGAAGCAGTACGACCAGAGCCGCGGGATTCAGTAAAGCAGGGCCGCGGGATTCAATAAAAATGTTGCAAATCAGTTAAAAAGATGTTACAATAAACATTCAGAACGGAGTAAAGGAGCTTGAGCCATGGCAGATCATGTTTCGGACCCGGTGATCCGGCGGCTGCCGGCTTATTACAGGCATCTCTGGGAACTGGACCGGGAAGGGAAGGTCCAGATCTCCAGCCAGGAGCTGGGGGAGCGCATGCAGCTGACGCCCAGCCAGGTCCGTCAGGATATCAACAGCTTCGGCGGGATCGGCCGGCAGGGATACGGATACCCGGTGAAGGAGCTGAAGGAGCATGTCCGGAAGGTCATCGGGCTTGACCGGACACAACCGATGATCATTGTCGGCGCGGGCCGGATCGGTGGGGCCGTCGTGGATTATCTCGCTTTTGCCCGGGAGGTCTTTCCGACCCTGGCGATGTTCGACCGGGATCCCGCGAGCGTCCCGAAGACCGAGAGACCGGTTCCGGTTTACCCGGTGGACGATCTGGAGAAACTGGTGCCGGAGCTGAAGCCGAAGATCGCCGTGCTGGCGGTGCCCGCATACGAAGCGCAGACCATGCTGGACCGCCTGTACGCGCTGGGCATCCGGGCCGTGTGGAACTTTGCTTCACTCTATCTGCATTATCCTCCGGACATGATGGTGCAGAGCGTGCATCTGGCGGATTCGCTGGCGATTCTGTCCTACAGGATCGGTCAGCGGGAAGCGGAGGCGGGGCGGGCGGAATAAGCCCGTTCCGCCGGAGCGTTTCCAAGGGGTAACAGGATGGCAAGAATCAGAAGATACGATCTGTACGAGGGAGACGGCGAAACCGTCGAAGAAGAGGACTGGGGCGGAAAACGGACGCTGCCCGGAAAGGCGCCCCTCGGAAGGGACGAGGAGCTCCGGGAAAAGGACGAGGCCGTCCGGAACGCGCAGCGCCGGTTCCGCTATTTCTCAAAGAACGAAGAGGACGACGGCCTCGGCGCGCCGCCCTCTGTTTTTGACGACTTCGACCGCTTCAGCGATCCCGTGCCGGAGGAGACTCTCCGGCCGCGGAAAAAGAAAAAAAAGATCCGGCACCGGTGGGCCTGGATTACCTGCATGATCCTGTCCCTGGCGATCCTTCTGGGAGCGGGCTATCTGCTCCTGCCGCAGGCGACGGGCGTCCGGTACCGCTTTCTGCCGAACCCGGCCTTCGCCAACGGAAGCCTGCTGATCCTGGATCAGGAGAATTACGACAACTTCAGGGGATGCAGGCAGGAGATCTTTCACGACAGGATCTATCCGGGCGTGTATATCGACGACGTCCACGTGGGCGGCATGACGAAGGACGAGGCGCTGGCGGCGCTGACGGAGGAAAGGGAGAGCGCCGGGGCGGACTTCGACATCACCCTGACCGTCGGGAACAAGAGCTGGCACGTGACGCCGGAGCAGGTGCCCGTGACCCGGAACACGCGCGAAAAGGTGGAGGAAGCCTGGGCGCTGGGCCGGAGCAACACCCCCGGACTCCGCGGCAGCGGGAGAACGCCGTTCCGGGAGAGAGTGGACCGCGCGTCGGAGATGAGGAGCCACCCCGTGTCCCTGAAAACCGAAAAGACGTGGGATCACGAGGCGCTGAGAAAACTGTGCGGCGAGATCGCCGCCTTCGTCAACCGGGATCCGGTGAACAGCGCCGTGGCCTCCTTTGACTTCGGAACGCGCACCTTCACCTTTACGGAGGACAGGCCGGGGGCGTATCTGAACGAGGAGGAGATCTATCTGCGGGTGGCCGCCCTGCTGGACGCGGGGGACGACCGCGCCACCCTGTTCCTGACGCCGGAGAAGAAGATCGCGGCCGTGACGAAAACGGAGCTCATGAACAGCTTCGGCCTGATCGCCACCTACACGACGAAGACGACGGACAACAAGAACCGGAACATGAACGTCCAGCTGAGCGCGGCCGCCATCAACGGCGTGACCGTGCTGCCGGGGGAGACCTTCAG